>JAWANB010000043.1:0-5309 GCA_038895675.1 Candidatus Iainarchaeum sp. | reverse complement strand
AAGTCTCCATATTTTTGGTCAGAACTAGTGAAAATAACATTGGTCATTAGCTTATTACTTGTAAATTTCTATTTTAAAAATAATTGTTGTACTAAATAATAATTTTAGAGGTTGTTTTTTTTGGCTAAAATACTTTTTTTCTTTTGTGGTGAGGGTTTAGGTCATTCTTCAAGAGTTTTGTCTTTGGCTGAACAGGTTTCTAAAAAACATGAAGTTTATTTTGCTTCTTATGGTTATGCTAAAAGATTCATAGAAAGCTTTGGTTATAGTGTTTTTGAGGTTCCTTCAGAAATAAAGCTTGTTGGTAATTCTGGTTCTTTGAATTTGGTTGGTTCTATCTTAAGTAGTTTTGGTTTTTTTAATCCATTGAATTTTTTTAGGGTGAAAAAAACTATTGATTTTGTCAAGCCTGATTTAATTATCTGTGATAGTTATGTTTTGGGGGTTTTTATAGGAAAATTGAGCGGTTTTAAGGTATGGGCAGTAGTTAATCAGACTAATGTTGAGAAGCATTTTGATAATTTGTTGTTTTTTCCTTTTGCTTTTTTTGTTAAGCTCGGTTTTGATTTTATGCTTGGGTTTGCTGATAAAATTTTGATTCCTGATTTTGAGCCTCCAAGCACTATTTGTTTGAAAAATCTTGATAAAAAATTTTTTGATAAGTATTATTTTGTTGGTCCTTTGGTGAGAAATGGTTTTTTTAGTAGGGTGAAGAAAAAAAGTAAAAGAAACGTGTTAGTTTCTATAGGTGGTTTTGCGTATAGAGAAAAAATTTTTGATAAGGTTTTTGAGGCATCAAAATTTTTGCCTGACTATAACTTCAATTTTGTTGCTGGTCCTAATGTTAAAAAGGGTATTTCAAAAAAGAACATATTTTGGCATGGTTGTTTGAACGATCCTCATTATTTGATGTCTAATTCTTCTTTGGTTATATGTGCTGCTGGGCATTCTACTATAATGGAAGCTATATGTCTTGGCAAGCCTTTGCTTTGTTTTCCAGACATTGGGCATTTTGAGCAAAAATCTAATGCTTTGCGTGTCCAAGAGCTTGGGCTTGGTTTGTCTTTAGATTATGGTATTGATTCTAAAGAACTTGCTAAATTAATACGTTTTTGTTCAACTGATAAGTCTATAAATGAAAAGTCTAATGAATTCAGTGGTTTGGCTTTGTCTTATAAAAATAATGCACATTTTCTTAAACTTTTAGACGCTGAATTTTGTTAGTGTTTTTATGAAAATTGTCATGTTTTCAGATTCTTTTGAGCCAAGCGTTGATGGTGTTGTTACTCAAATAAAAAACATGGTTTGTGAATTTACAAAAAATGGGCATAGTGTTTTTTTGGTTGCTCCATCACACTTGTTTGAGTATAAGCAAGTTGAAAAGTATGGTGCTAAAATTTTTCTTTTGCCTTCCATTTCTTTGCCTTCTTATAAAGATTATAAAATAAGTTCTTTTTTTTCTTTTAAAGTAATGAATGTTGTTAGTGAATTTAATCCTGATGTAATTCATGTTCACACTCCTTTTAGTTGTGGTTTGTTTGGTGTTATTTGTGCTAAAAGATTTCACAAGCCTCTTGTAGGAACTTACCATACTTTGATTCCTGATTTTTTGGTTTACTTGCCTTTGCCACTACTAAACAAAACCGATTTCGCAAAAAAATTGGCTTGGTTTTACACTAAGCACTTTTACAACAAGTGTAACGTTGTTACTGTTCCAAGTATTTCTTTGTCTAATGAACTTTCTTTGCATGGTTTCAATAATTTGGTTTTTTTCCCAAACTCTATTGATTTTGAAAAGTTCAACAAATTTGCCAAGTCTTCCTATTTTTCAAACTCATTTAGGCTTGTTTATTTTGGCAGAATTGGTTTTGAAAAGAATATTGATGTAGTAATTAGGGCTTTGGGTGTTTTGAGAAATAAAGGTGTTAATGCCAATCTTTCTATAATAGGTTTTGGACCTGCTGAATATTCGTTAAAATCTCTTGTTTCTGAACTATGCTTGAGTTCTTTTGTTTCTTTTTTGGGTTCTTTACCTCATGATGCTTTGCCTTTTGTTGTTTCAAACCATGATGTTTTTGTTACTGCTTCTACTATTGAAACTCAGTGCTTAGCTTTGATTGAAGCTATGGCTCTTGGTTTGCCTTGTGTTGGCGCTAATGCAAGAGCTATTCCAGAGGCAATAACTGATGGTGAAACTGGTTTTCTTTTTGCTCCAGGCGATTTTCAAGAGTGTGCAGAAAAATTGTTTGTTCTTGCAAGAAGCAAAAAGTTGCGTGAAAAGTTTGGTAAAGCAGGAATAGCTTATGCAAAAAATTTTTCTATTGAAAAAACATATGAAAAAAATATTGAGATTTATAATAAAGTTTTGAAGGATTTTTATGAAAAGGCCTAAATTTTTTCGTAGAGGCAGAATACCTTTTAAAGGAGCTTTGCCAAAGCAAAGGTTTAGTGTTAGATGGGTTTATCCTAGAGTTAATCAATTTTTGCGTAATCCTTTTTGTTTGAGTGTTCTTGCTCGAGGCATTTACGAAACTTTTAGAACTGGTTCAGAGCATCAAGCAA
The DNA here is from genome assembly GCA_038895675.1 of Candidatus Iainarchaeum sp. Taxonomy (GTDB): domain Archaea; phylum Iainarchaeota; class Iainarchaeia; order Iainarchaeales; family Iainarchaeaceae; genus CABMIU01. Next base: position 2,747 of record JAWANB010000043.1, on the reverse strand, counting down.
GTTTTCAAATAGTTAATAAAAATTTAGTATTATTTAGGAGTTAGAATTTCGAAAGTAAATGACTTGCCTTTTGAAATAGGTAATAGAACTTTGAAGGATTTTGGTTTTACTTCTTACGTGATACAAAAAAATCGTTAGAGAACTTAGTGTTTAGTTTTATCTAAAAAGTTCCTCGTCTGAAAAACCGCCTTTTTTCATTTCGATATATGCTTGGTAAAGCAATTGTTGTGTTTGTTCAAATATTTCTTGTGCGTTTATTCTGCCTTGGTTTTGTCTGTAGTAGTTTGTTATGATTTGAGTTAGTTTGTTTGCCAAAGTTGGATTTACATTTAATAAATATTGCATTTGTGGTCTTTGCCTATAATTAGGTATTGTGCCTGGCAAATAAACAAAGTGTAATAAGAAATTGTTTGCAACTGGTATTCCATTAGGCCCTTTTTTTGTGAATTCTTCATAAGTTAGTATTTTTGGTCTTTGTTGTGGATTTTTTCGAAAAGGATTTTTTTGCGGTCTTACTTGTTTTGGTGTTCTTTTTTTCATCACTTTATAATAGTAATTATAATATTATATTTTTTGTTTTTTCTTTATTTTTATTTGGTTTAAATTATTTTTACAGCGTGGCTTTTTTACTATTATTATTTTTCGGAACCTTAAATAATAAAGTTTATAAACTCTGTGATTCCCATTATATGAACCACAGAAAAAGGGAATTGTCATATTTTTTTTAATTATCGGCTTGTGATCGCCTTTTTTTTGGCGTGATTTTCATTTTCCTTTTTTGCTTGCCTTTTTTTGTGGTTTTTTTGTTGTGTTTATGAGCACTTGAGTTTTTTCAGGTGTGATGCGGGCATGCTGAGAGGTTTTTCGCTTTTGGCGAATAAACTAACAATTCCATTAAGTGGATACTAATTCCAGCTGATCCTGCTGGCGGATACTGCTATCGAAGTTCGACTAAGCCATGCAAGTCTAAGAGGCTAGCCATGGTTGCCTCTGGCGTACGGCTCAGTAACACGTGGTTAATCTACCCTAAGGAAGGGCTAATCCCGGGAAACTGGGGCTAATACCCTATAGGAAATAGCTACTGGGATGTGCTTTTTCCTAAAGGACGCGCACCATGCAAGCGTTGTCGCCTTAGGATGAGACTGCGGCGGATTAGGTAGTTGGCGGGGTAAATGCCCACCAAGCCAAAGATCCGTACGGGCCTTGAGAGAGGGAGCCCGGAGAAGGGTACTGAGATAAGGACCCTAGCCCTACGGGGTGCAGCAGGCGCGAAAATTCTGCAATACACGAAAGTGTGACAGAGGAACTTCGAGTGATTCCTTTGGAATCTTTTGCCAACTTTAGAAAGGTTGGCGAATAAGAGCTGGGTAATATGCGTGCCAGCCGCCGCGGTAATACGCAAGGCTCGAGTGGTATCCCCTTATATTTGGCCTAAAGAGTTCGTAGCCGGTTTTGTAAGTCTTTTGTGAAATCGGCTCTCTCAAGGAGTCGAATTGCAAAAGATACTGCAAGGCTTGAGACCGGGAGACGTGAAGGGAATTTTCGGAGTAGCGGTGAAATGCTGTGATCCCGAAAAGACCACCTGTAGCGAAGGCGCTTCACGAGAACGGTTCTGACGGTGAGGAACGAAAGCTGGGGGAGCGACCCGGATTAGATACCCGGTTAGTCCCAGCCGTCAACGATGCAGACTAGGTGTCCTAAAGTTCATGTAGCTTTGGGGTGCCGAAGCGAAGGTGTTAAGTCTGCCGCCTGGGGAGTATACCCGCAAGGGTGAAACTTAATGGAATTGGCGGGGACGCACTACAAGGGGTGGATGCTGCGGTTTAATTGGACACAACGCCAGAAAACTCACCAGGGGCGACAGCAGAATGATGGACAGTCTGAAGGGCTTTCCTGACACGCTGAGAGGTGTTGTATGGTCATCGTCAGCTCGTACTATGAAGCGTCCTGTCAACTCAGGCAACGGGCGAGACCCATGCCCATAGTTGCTAACCTTAGGTTTCTGAGGTGCACTCTATGGGGACTGCAGTAGCAATACTGAGGAAGGAGTGGGCAACGGTAGATCTGTATGGCCCGAATCTCCTGGGCTACACGCGGCATACAATGGACAAGACAATGAGTTGCAAACCCGAAAGGGCAAGCTAATCCCCTAAACTTGTCCTCAGTTCGGATTGAGGGTTGTAACCCACCCTCATGAAGATGGAATCCCCAGTAATCGCGCGTCACTATCACGCGGTGAATAAGTCCCTGCGTCTTGCACACACCGCCCATCAAGCCAGCTGAGTGAGATTTGGATGAGGCCATGCTCTTAGAGTGTGTTCGATTCCAAGTTTCGCGAGGGGGGCTAAGTTGTAACAAGGTGTCCGTAGGGGAACCTGCGGACGGATCACCTCCTTTCAACTATCGCCAAAAGCGAACCTTTGATCAGCATGCCAATTTGGTACTCTCACATGCAACCGGCCTTTCTTTTCTTTTTGAAAAGAATAAGTCGCGGAGAGCTAAGGCGGCTGCACGTGGGTGCAGCAGAAAAGCTTTTTTGCTTTTTTGGGCCCTTAGCTCAGTGGTAGAGCGCTCGGTTTGCATCCGAGAGGCCAGGGGTTCAAGTCCCCTAGGGTCCAAACTTTTAATTTTTGTTTGGATGATAATAAATTATGCTTACACTCCGCGTTTGCGGGCTTGCTGTTTTTCAGCAAGTTTTATTTTGTAAGCTGCAACAAAAGTAAAATTTTGTTGCAGAGACTGAGCAG
>JAWANB010000042.1:0-5407 GCA_038895675.1 Candidatus Iainarchaeum sp. | reverse complement strand
AAGGTTACTTGCCTTATGATTCAAGCGTTAATGGGAAAGTTTATACGCTAAGAGATCCTGAAGTAATAGAACAAGTGTATTTGAGAAAAGGAGTTAATGCTTTATCAGTAATAGTTCTTGACCCCGCAGGAAAGCCTATCAAAGATGCGATAGTAAGGCTTTATAATTCAAAGTCCGAGTTTTTGAAAGAAAGCCAAACAAACATTGCCGGCGAAACGACTTTTGAAAATCTTGATAATAAAGAACCATACTATTTAACTGCTTGGCTTGAAAGGTTCATGCCTGCTTATAAGGTCGTTGATTTGAAGGTAAGTAACAGAGAGACTTTGGTTATTGAAAGAGCCACCGCTGGAAATTCTGGCTCTGTTAGCGTGTATACTACTGATATACAGGGAAAGCCTCTAAATGACGTTTCTTTGAATTTTTTTGTGGAAAAAGAAGACAAAATAATTTATCCTCTTGGTTTGCCTACTCAAAAAACTGATTTAGCAGGCAAATACCAATTCCAAGCCCCTTTAAACTCTAATGTCATAATAGAAGCGTCTAAGGGAAAACTGCAAGGAAGAGCCAACGTCAAAGTGCTTGAGGCTTTCCAAAATGAAGTAGTTATACAATTGAGAGAGCCTTTTTCTTTGGTTAAAATAAAAGTCTTGGATGAAAAAGGACAAGAACAAAAAAAAGGCATAGTTTCTGTGGTTAGTGGAAACGACGTTTTGTTTGAAGGTGAATATGAGGAAGGTGGAATAACAATAGAACCAAAAGGCAATGATTATGTGAGCGTAAAGTTTGTGCCTGAAGAAGGAGAAACCTTTGAAGAGGAAGTATTTGTAAAAGGTCTTGAAGAAGTATCAGTGAAAAAAGGAGGCCAAACTTCAGTAGGCTTGGTTCCAACAATAGAGTTTTTGGGCTTAACTAACGTTGATGGAAGCCCTGCTTATGGGATGATAAAAGGAGTTGATTATTTCTTAAAGTTTAGAGCTGTTTTCCAAAAAGACAACAAAAACAATGGAATACATGTAAGATTGGGAGAAGACGATACTGGCTTTATTGACTCTGAAGATGCAGGAATACTTGGTTTTTCAGCAGTCGGAGCAAGCTCTTTTTTAGGCAGAAGCTATTTCCCAAAACCAGAGCCTGGTTTTGAAGCTCTTGACTATGAAAATTCAGGGGTTGAAGGCTCTTATTCAAAGTGGATTGAACTTTACTTCCAAAACGGCGGAGAAAAAATAATAAAGGTAAGAGTCAAGGCTAAAGAAACAGCAACGAAAAATGAAATAGCTGTAAAATACAGGGCATGGTCAACAATAGCAGACAAAACTTACAGAAACCCGGAAGATAAAGAGTTAGGCTTAGAAAAATATTCACAAAACAAAACGAGCCTTTACGCTGAAACAAAAGAAGAAAAAATAAGGATACTTGAAAGCACAACTACCTGCAATGCTGAAATTTGCGCTTCTTACAAGTTCATAGCTCAAGATGGTTCAGAATTTATGCCTGAAAACTTTACAGCCTCAATAGGAAGCCTGTATGCTTTAGAAATAAGCGTCTCACAAAGCAACGAAAACTTGACAATCAAAGCAGACACTCAAAAACAAAAACCAAAAATCTTTTTCCAAGGCATAGGCCTTAACAACGACACTGACTTTATAGACATGGAAAGGCAAGACACTTCAATACAATTAGACAACATACCATTGCAAAATTCTCTGAAAGCAAGAGTATTCTTTAAAGCAATTGAAGAAGGCACAACAAGCATAGTGTTGCAATTAAGCACGAGCAAAAACACTATAACAAAACAATTCTACTTTGAAACTTACAAAGAAAAAACAATGGTTTTCAGAACCAACCCAGAAACAGTTTCTTACGGAAAAGACTTTAGCATAATACTACAAGACACTGAAAACAATCCAATAGAAGACGCACAAATAATACTAAGCAACAAACAAGGAGAAAACATTACTACAATAATAGGAAACAAGACTTTTGGAAAAGGAATGAATGGAAATTACATAATAAAAAACACTTTCTCACAAGGAGAAATAAGTTATGAAGTAAGAGCAAAAAACTTCAAACCAAAAAAAGGCACAATAACAATAACAAAAGAAGGCATAATAAAGTTCTCAGAAGAAAAACCATACATAATAATACAAAAAGGACAAAAAATAGGAGAAAAAAAAATAAGTATAATCAATTCCACAGGCTTTGAAATAAAAGACCTTACTTTTGAAATAGTGCCAATAAGAAACACAGAAGGATTAAACATTTCAATACAAGGGCCAAATAGTATAGGAAACTATCAAACCCAAGACCTTCTAATAGTAGCAGAATATTTAGGTGTAAAAGAAAGTGCACACGCAGAAGCAAAAATAATAGCAAGAGGAAAAATAAGCAGCAACGAAGTTTCTGTTAGTGCACAAACAATAGCAATAATTGATTACGCACCAAAAATACCTGTTGAATGCTTAGAATTTAGTAAAGAAAGAATAGCAATGTACATTGCATCAGGTTTTGAAGACAGAAGCTATTACGACACAAGAATAGCACAAACACAACAAGGAAAACTACAACCAAACCAATTTTACGAAAACTATTTAGGCCCAAACACACAAGGATACCCGTCTTCATACTACAGGTATAATATGTTCACAACAAGTTCTTCCGAAAAATTTACTGCAAAACTCGCTCAAAAACCACAATGCCAAACACAACTAATACTAAAACCAGAAATAACAAGAGAAAACAGGCTTTCAGAAGGCATAGAAATAACTTCAACAGAAATAAAATTAGCACCACAACAAACAACAACAGGAACAAGAACAGACCAACAAGAAGTTACGATTACAGCAACTAACACAATAATAAGAAATTTCCCAACAAAAGAAAAGTTTGGTTTTACTATAACTTACAAAACAGACGGGTTTGAAAAATCAATACCAATAGATATTTACATTTGGAATCCACGTTATGCACTACAAATGACAACTAACATAGAATTGTTTTTAGCACCAAACGAAAGAGGCCAATATTCAGCACAAATACCATTGTTTGTTAGAAATGTTGGAGAAGCGGATATAGAAAACATAGAATTTAGATTAGCAGGAGCAACCACGCAAGGAAATGTTGAATTAAGAGTATTGCCAGAATACCCAATACAAATACTAAGAAAAGGAGAAGCAATAATGCCACCAAAAATATTAGTAGCTCAAGTAATGAGAAACGAAAGAACAACTCTTTTAGAACAAAAACTATTGGACGTGAGTGGAGTAATAAATGGCCAAACTTTTAGCTTTGGCCCAATAATAGTTAATGCACACGTTTCAGGAGCACAATGCCTAATAGCAACGCCCCAAAGCCTTGACTTTTACCACTCAAAAGCATACGAAGGCTCAATATCTAGACAAATAATCCTAAAAAACACTTGCGCAGAAGAAGTGAGAATAATAGACATAACACAACCTCTTGCAATAGGAAATAACAAAGTGAACTTATCACCAGCAAACTTTGTAATACTCCCAGGTACAGAAGCTCAAGCAAACATAATATTAGAAAAAAGAAGCCCTTACAATTTATCACCACAAGCGACTTTTATAAGAGGATTTTTACCAAGAAGTGGCAAACCAATAGAATCAACACCAATAGCGTTAGACATAAAGTTAGGAGACATTGCTGAAAAAAGCGACGCAGCCTCAGAACCAATAGAAGTTGAGATTTGCGAAGAACCAGAAAAAAAGAAAATAATAAGATTCCCACTAATAGCAACCTCACAAAACCCAAAGTGTGATGTAACTTACTGTGATGCAACCCAAATGGCACAATACCTTACAGAAATAATAGAACAAAAAATAAGCGACGCAGAAAAACAAATAAGCACTTACAACTCAGACATATCAAAAACCAGAGCATGTAGTAGTGCAGACATAGCAAGAGGCTTCTGTACTTTCTCAGGCTTAGGAGTAAAACCAGAAGTAATAACTGTCTTCTTATCTCACGACAACATGACACCACAATTACTAACGAGAACATTAGAACAAAGCAAAGGTACAGCAAAGAGTTTCCAAGCGAAATACATGCCAGAAGCAGAAGAAGGTTATTACATAGGAACAGGAGCAAGACAAGTACTACTTAACGGCTCGCTAAGAGGATGCGGAAAATACACTATTAGAATTGACGGAGAAGTAGCAGTACAAGGAAGCAGAATAATACCAGAACTAATGAACATAAAACTATTGTTTGACAAAGAAGAAGACAAAGAAGAAAGAATAATAACAGAGCAATGCACTGCAAAAGCTCAAAACATAATGAATTTCTTGCCAAGAGACGAAGGCTTGACAAAAAATAGCAACTATGGAGCATGGACAAGCATAACAATGCCAAGAGATTCAAGCTTAGAGGAACTATCAAAAGAAGTAGCAAAAAACCTTTTCGGTTCAGACCAAAGGTATTCACAAAGCGAAACAGGATTTAACACACTAAAATTAGACTTGACACAAGAAGACGGCTTTATAGTGAAACTCAAACCAGAACCAATAAACCCAAACAACCCAGCAATAATAACAGCATTAATAAAAGAAAGTTTAGGCAAAGACGATAAACTCCAACAAGAAATAACAAAAGAAGCAACACAACTAATAAAAGAATTCAGAGAAAATCAAGTTAGTTGCATAAGCCAAGACGAAAGTTATGCACTGCTAAAAACAACAAAAGAATTAGGACAAATAGAAGCAACGCCAAAAGACACGATAAAAGTCCAATTTGGGCAAGCAACATGCACAGACCTGACAATAAAAAGCACTACAAAAGAAAAAGTTAATTTGACAGCAAGAAAAGGAATGGCATTTGATGGCATAAAAGGCAATCCTTTCTTTGTGCCAAAAGACAAAGAACCAAACGAAAACAACAAAATAACAGAACTGAGCATAAGCAAATTTGACGAGAAAGAACACAAGTTCATAGAAACAACAAAAATATGCGTAATAGGAAACTCAAATTTGCACCAAGCACAAGGCAAAACAATATTAGCAGGAATAACAAGAGAAACAACGAAAAGCAAAAAACCAAAAGAAGTAGAAATAAAGTTAGAAGTATGTGGTATACATCCTTTAGACTTTATAGAAAAAGCAAAAGACTTGGAACCAAAAAGAGAGCCATACTACGCTACCTTTGTATGGAAAGGAAACGAAAACGACAAGATAAGCATAAACAATTTAGAAAAAATGAGCAACTTAGAAAACAACCTTAAACAAGCACAAGAAATAAGCGAAGACAAAAGAAAAATAAAAGACACTGACAGCCCCGAAGAAAGAAAAGCAAAAATATGGGGAAACGGAGCTTACTTGGCAGCATGCTCAACCACGAGCTTTACAACTTCATTTTTAAGGCCAATGATAGGCTTGCCTGGAGCATTAAT
>JAWANB010000041.1:0-6157 GCA_038895675.1 Candidatus Iainarchaeum sp. | reverse complement strand
ACAAGGCGCTTAAATTCAATTCATTCCTTTTCTCAGGCTCGTCAAGACTCAAGTTAATTTTTAATTCAGAAGGTGTCGCGGCTACTATTTGAGAACTTGGCTTAAGCACAATCCTCTTAGCAGAAAAACCAGTTTTACCTATAATCAACTCTAATTTTGAATTAGGTTCAAGAGCACCCACTTTAATTTTTGCCCTACCTTCATCATCAGTCTCATAAAAAAATATTTTAGGAAGAGATTTAGGCTTTGAAATGACAACCTTGAAAAAAGCATTACGCAAAGGCTCTTTATCTTCAGTCAAAGCAATTAATTCCAAATCAAAGTCCTCAAGCAAAGGAATTTTTTTAGGCAAGACATCGACAGAAAAATTCTTAGAATTTTGAACATTAAACACTATTTCTTTTCTTGCGATTTCCATTTTCTCAGAAACCAAGCTCAAAATTATTTTTCTTTGCTTGATTTCACCACTATAATTAAACAAAAAATTGCCACTAAAAGAAGAATTTTGAATAACTCTTCCTAAACTCACTCTAAAATCTTTTACATCCAAATTATTGCCTAAAAACTTTTTACCTTCAAAACTTTCAAACTCGTAAGAACTTATAGAGAAGCCATCATCAGCAAAAACCCTTAACTCAACATTATCATAATTAGCATTACTACTAAAACCAAAATAACCAAAGTAATTAGAAAAAGTCTTTATCTCATAAGGCTCATTTAAAACCAAGTTTTGTGCTTCATCAACCAAATAAAAAGAACTGCAAAAAACTTGAGAACACTCATTCCCAAAAAACTTTTTGTAAGAATTAGCATAAAAACCATGTTTTAAAACAGAACTTTCCAAATTTCCAAGCACATTATCCTCAGGATCTCTATAATAATTTCCACTAGCATCAACAACAAAAGCCCTATAAGAAAAAAAAGCTCTGCCCTCAAAACTCTTAACAACCACAAAATCAACCAAAAACTCAACTTTTCCACTCAAACCAAAACTCTTATCCAAAGTAATTTGAACCCACTTGCCATTCTCCTCAACCAAATTAGAGAAATCATCATCAAAGCCTTTCGGAGGAGAATAAGAAGAACCCATTAAAACATTCCCAACAGCCCTAACCGACTTTATTCTAACAAAACCATTTTTTTCATCTCCAGCAACAACAAAAACACCAGCCCTTTCAAAACCACTTGGAAAATTACCAATAAACTTTACTCTATAAACATCAGAACCTGTAAAGCTACTAATCCTTTCAATAGAAGAAGCACTTATAGAAACATCTTTACTTTCCTTTTCCATTACCGCAATTACCTTATTTTCTATTTGAGGTTGCACTGATTGTATAGAAGTTATATAATCAGAAAAACCATTAGCACTAAAAACAACATAAAAATCAGTGCCAACAAACATTTCAAAGCTACCATTGCCTAAAGAATCCAAAGGAATAGTTCCAAAAAAAGAACCATTAGAAGAAAAAATTTTAGCAAAAGCAAACGGAATAGGCTTTAACTCAGAATCAAAAGCCACAAAAACGACTTTTGCTTTCTCTCTTTTCATTTCAACCAAAACATTTTTTTGCGAACTATTAAAAGGCCCAAATTTAGAAGAAAAAGGGTACTTTTGCACTAAAACAAAATAACTACCAATAGGAACACTACCAAACACCACTTTTCCCTTCTCATCACTAATTTTTTCAGAAAAGTTTTGCAAAACAAAACCATGTTCATCCAAAAGCAAAACCTTTGCACCTTCAACTTCCTTTTTTGACTCATCTACAACGCTTACTTCTAAAACATCACAATTAGCGCACCTCTCAAGCTTTACAAGAACTTCTTTGCCACTACTTTCTTTTCCTAAAAAAATTGTTTTAGGCAAATAACCATCAGAACTAATCAATACATTATTATCAACCTCAAAAATTCTCTCACTATTAATTTCAAAAGTAATAGCTTTAGAAGTTCCAGCATAAAAAGTTGCCTTTGCTTTCAATTCAGCATTCGTTTGACTATCAACAACCCTTAGCTTTGTTCCTTCAAGAGTCAAAAAAGACAAGACAGCACTAACTTTAGTCTCTTTTTCAGCCTCAACAATAATTTCTTTTGAAAAAGAACCAAAATTTTTAGAATTAACTACAACAACATAACTTCCAACCTCTAACTCAAACAAAGCTCTGCCATTGTCAGCAATTTTTTTATCAACCAAATTACCATAAACACCATTAATAAAAACCTCGGCATCAACAACCTTATTCTCACTATCAAAAACCTCTACTAAAACAAAGCCCTTGTCTTTTGCCTTTTCTTCAAGCCTTATTACACCATTGCCTTCAACCAAATAACTCTTATTAGTAAAACCACTAGAAGAAACATTAACACTCAAACTACAATCCTTCGGAACAAGCAATTTAGCAATTCCGCCAATGACTTGCTTACTTTCCAACTTAACGCCAGAACAATAAAAATCAACAAAAAGCAAGTCAACTATTTTTTTACCAGAAGCATCAACAAAAGTAATAGTCTTCTCAATCTTTTCACTTATTTCTTGCCTTGAAAGTCTTAACTCTACCTTTTTTCTTTCTTCATTCAAAACTACTTTTGTCTCCTTACCATCATAGCCTTTACCACTCGCCTTAACCAAAACCTCTTTTCCAAAAGGCAAACCAGAAAAAACTATTCTGCCATTTCTTTCCGTGAAATCCTTTTGCACATTATTATCCAGTACCACTTCAACTTGTGCCTTCCATAAAGGTTGCGAAGAACCATCAAAAACAACAACCTCAAGCTCAGAAAAACGCTGACTAAAAAACAAAAAATAAAAACCAACGACTAAAAAACAAAACAACAAAAGCCCTGCACCAAGTTTGGCTTTTTCAGAACTCTCAAAAAAACTCATCATGCAAAAACTTACGCAAACACGCAATAAATAGTTTTTGCTAATAATTTACTTCATTTTTAACCATTGTTTTGAATTGTCCATCCGTTATTCCTGCTCCAATTAGCTATTACTGAAACTCTTCCCTCTGAATTAATGAAATTGTCTAATGTCCAAGTTATTCTATGAGGACCTTCAACGCATTCTCCTATGTTTTTTACCCATGAGTCATTTGAATTGACAGAACATTTGATAGTCCAAAAAATATCTTCTATTATAAATTCATGCTTTTCACCATTAGGCTTTTCTACACTTAAATTTCCTTTATATATCTTATCTTTCACACTTATTCTACCACCTGTCAAATTTTGTTTATGAGAAGAAGAGGTAATTGAAGGGATTAAGTATAAGCCCATGTATTCTTCTATGTTCAAGATTATAGGTGGTTTAAAAAAATCAATTTTATTGTTAGTATTATTGTTAATAATATAATCAAATTCGTCATAGTGGCGTTTGATATCTTGATCTCTATCAACTTCTATGAATCCTTCACAAAAATAATCTTCTTTAGGTAAAGTTCTGTTAATATAATAATTTCTGTCCTGAATTGTTTTATAAAAAGGGGCAAAAGCAGCAGTATCCTTGTCTAGATAACAAAAATAATAGTACTTTTCGTAAGATGCTCTTGGATTTTTTAAAAATTCATTACGTTTGATTTCAATTTTATTTAAGGTTGTAGTATCATATTCAATTATTGGATTTCTTAAGTCTTTAGTAATTCCTTTTAAAATCATAAAATTTTTAGAATTTTCTAAGTCTTTTCCTTCTTCTTTACCAATTTCTATTACTTTTATTTCTACTCTTTGACCAACATCCCCACCAATATAATACTCTGGTTCTACATCTATTTTTGTTGGACAAGCAGCATAATAGTTAAATGTATGATTTAATCCATAATAAGGATTCCCTTCAAGTCTAAATAATATATTTCTTTCATATTTTCTTAACCCCATTTCTGCCATTTTTTGTGTACCGTTTGTAGTTATTTGTTTGAAATCCGTGTTTTCATTTATATTTAAAGTATAATCGTCTTGTATATTAATTAGTTTGAAATAATCTGCTATAAACATTCTTTTTTCTATATTAAATATCGAATACTGAATTAAATATTCGCCTTCTTCTAAATAATGTATAGTTTTAGGATTTTCAATAAATTTTTCTTCATCATACATAAACTTGCCATCGCTATCAATTTTATAGAAAGTAACTACTCTTACAATTTGTTCCTCTCTTTCTTTCGGATTTACTTCTATAATAACTTTGTTTAATTTTCCTATACCTAAAGGTATCCTAATTTCATCAATTTTATTGTTGTATTCACAATTGTCGAAAATTTCGGCCTTTATTGTTCCTGAATAGTATCCTATCTTTTCTAAATTCATTATCTCTATTTCTGTGTTTCTTTCTGAGTCAGGTGTTATACAAAGCCTTTCTTCAGTGATTGAAATTATTAACTCATTGTCCAAAATACTTTCCATTCTATATTTCATAAACCTTATTTTTTCTGGCTTTTTAATAATAACTCCTTTTTGAGTGTTTGAGATGTTTTTTAGAGATATGTTTTGTTTAATTTGGTTTTCGTTTTTTAGCAGAATTCCAATTATTGGCGGATTTGCGATAATAGTTGCGTTTATTGCTTTTTGTGGATTAACAATCCCACTTCCTTCATAAAAAATTTTTTCGAAGTCTTCTCCTGTAGGTTGTGCTGTTCCTACTATTGCGCCTTTTATTTTTTCATAGTTCCAGTCTGGATGGGCTTGTTTGATTAGTGCTATTGCTCCTGCTACATGTGGTGCTGCCATGCTGGTTCCACTAAATCTTACATGTGAGTTATCTAAACAAAGCATATCCTCTGCTTGAAGGCTATTTGCTTTTGCTGCACAAATATCACTTCCTGGTGCTAAAATTTCCGGTTTCATTATTAAAGAGTTTTCCGAAAATGTTGGGCCGCCACTACTAAAATACGATCTCTCCCCTTGTTTGTCTATTGCTCCTACTGTTATTGCTTTTCTTGCAGTTCCAGGAGAGCTAATAGTTTGTAATTTCCTTCTATTATCTGCTGCTATTACTGCTATACTTCCATTCCTAACTGCATTGTCTATTGCTGTGCTCAATGGATCGTCTGGATCTCCAGGGCCTCCTAAACTCAAATTAAGTATATCTGCTCTATCAGAAAAATCATTATCATTATTTGGATCCACTGCTTTTTCTATAGCTCTTATTATTGTAATATCATTTCCACTACCTCGCATATCAAGTACCTTGTATGCTATTATTTTTGCGTTTGGCGCTACTCCTTTTAGTGTTCCGTTTCCTGCTGCTATTGCTGCTACATGTGTTCCATGACCGTAATCATCCATTGGATCGTTGTCATTATTTACGAAGTCGTAGCCTCCTATTACTTTGCACTGTGGTCCTAAACAACCTCCTAAATCTCTATGCGTGTAATCTACTCCTGTGTCTATTATTGCTATTGTTATTCCTTCTCCTGTCAAGTTTCTTCCTTGTGAATCTTTGAGTTCCCAAACTTTATCCACTCCTATTTGGGGTATGCTTTCGTTTAGTGTTGCTTGAACTTTTTTGCTCAGGTAAACTTTTTTTACTATTCCTGTTCTTTCTAATTCATTTATTGTTTTTTTAATATCTTTTGCCTTTACTTTTATTCCAATACCATTAAATGTTTTGTTGAATCTTGCAATTATTTCTGTCGAATCAAATTTTCCCAAAATAATCGGTATGGCCATTTCTTGTTCTGTTGATATTATTCTATATTGTTCGTTTGCTATTCGTTTAATATTTTCTATATCTTGTGCGCTTATTTCTAAGTTTATTAGTTTTTGAGAGAGATTCAATTCTTGAATTTTCTTTAATATTGGTTCTGTTTTTAGCTCTATTATTAATTTTTCTTTATCGTTCGGTTCTTCATCAGTAATAAAATCCTCTAAGTCTTTAAACCTAAACCTATCTATTTCGCTTTTTTCTTTGATAGTGCTTTTTTGATCTTTGTATAATACCAAAAATCTATTTTGAGTCTCATTAGGCTCATTAATGTTGTTTGTTATACTTTCATAAGGTGGGCATATTTGTGGTTCTAATTCTCCTTGTTCGTTTTTGATTTCTATTTGTTTTGTTTGTTCTTTGGTTTCTTGTTCTGTGTTTGCTTTTATTTTTATTGTGTAGTTTCCTTGTGTGTTGTAAGTGTGTTTGAATTCTGCTTCGCATACGCTGCAT
>JAWANB010000040.1:0-6343 GCA_038895675.1 Candidatus Iainarchaeum sp. | reverse complement strand
TTTTAGCATGTTATTATTTTCTAGGCTTGTTATGTCCCATTTGAAGCTGTCTGCTGTTTTTTGTATTTCTTTTTTTGTTTGTTCTGTTGATATGTACAATCCTTTTTCGTTGTAGAGTTTTGCCCCGTTGATTAGGTATTGTAGGCATAGTGTGCTTTTTCCTGTGCCTGCTCCGCCTGATATTAGTATTATGTTTCCTTTTGGGAATCCGCCGTTTAGAGCTCTGTCTAGGCCTTCTATTCCTGTTTTTACTTTTTCTGTCATTTAAATAAAAGACAAAATCAGAGTATAAAAGCTTTTTTAATCGTCTTTCTTTACCTTGTTTTTTTTAGAGTTTTGTTGTTGTGGTTTTTAAATGGTTTTTAGTGTTTTTTTTATTGTTGGGCCGATAGCTCAGCTTGGATAGAGCACTTCCCTCCTAAGGAAGGGGTCGTGGGTTCGAATCCCACTCGGTCCGCTTTTTTTTGGTGTTTGTATTAAAAATTTAATTTTGTAGTATTTAGTTGTGAGTGTTGTAGCTGTTAGTCCTGGTAGTATAACTGGTTTTTTTGTTATATTTAAGAATGGTTCTACTGGAGCGAGTTTGAATATTGCTAATGGTATGAAGACTAGAGTAAGTAAGTCTGATAAGGATTTTTTTGTTTTGAATGGTAAAAAGAGTTTTTTGCCTGTTTCGAGAAAGGTTTTGGAGTTGTTTAGAGTAAAGACTGGTGTTTGTGATAATGTTAGGGTTGAGCATGAAACTGTTTTTCCTATTGGTTATGGTTTAGGGATTTCCGGTGCTGGTGCTTTGAGTTTGTCTTTGGCTCTTAACAAGTTTTTTAGGACTAAGTTGAGTAAAGAGGAAGTTGTTGAGATTGCAAAGCAGGCAGAGATTTTTTGTGGTACTGGTTTGGGTGATGTTGTTGCTGAACAGTTTTGTGGTTTGTTGATTGGTAAGAAGCCTTACCCTTCTAGGAGTGCTTGGGTGATTAGACCTAAAGAGAGGTTTGTTGTCTTGGGTTTTTTTAGGCCTATAAAGACTAAAGTTATAATTAGGAGTAAGTCGTGGAAAAAGAAAATAAATGCTGTTGGTTTGTATTGTATGGAAAAAATTTCTAAGGATAGGTCTTTGGAAAATTTTATGGTTTTGTCTAAAAAGTTTGCTTTAGAAACTGGTTTGGCTAACAAGAAAATTGGTTCTATTATTGAGAAGTTGGATTGTGCTAGCATGGCTATGCTTGGTGAGACAATTTTTATTCCTACTAATAGTCCAAGGAAAGTCAAGGCTCAGTTGCAGAAGTTTTGTAAGCGGGTTTTGGTTGCTAGGGTTGCTTTGCATGGTGCTAAATGATTTTGAGAGGGAGTTTTTTAGGCAGTTTTTGCATTTGGTTTTTGGTTTGTTTTGGTTAGTTATAATTTTTTTTGTTGATAAGGCTTTTTTACCTTTAGCTTTTTTTGTCGGTTTGCTTTTCTTGTTCTTGGTTTTGCATTTGCATAAAAATTTTGTGTCTTTGCCTTTTTTGTCTTTGGTTGTTGAAAAGGCTGAGCGTTCTCATGAAAAGAATTTTTTTGGTTTTGCTGCTGTGAATTTTGTTTTTTCTTTGTTTGTTTGTTCTCTTGTTTTTTATTTTGAGCCTAAATTAGTTTTGGTTGGGGCTGTTTTAGTTCTTTCTGTTGGTGATAGTGTTTCTACTTTGTTAGGGAAGTTAATAGGTAAGACACGTGTTTTTTCAAAGACTTTGGAAGGCACTATTGCTGGTATTGTGGCTTCTTTTTTTGTTTTGGTTTTGTTTTTTCCTTTGCATGTTGCTTTTTTTGCTTCTTTTTTTGGAATGCTTGCTGAGTACTTGCCTGTTAATGATAATTATAGTGTTCCGTTGGTGGCTGGGGTCGTTATTGCGGTTTTAATTTGATTTTTTTATAATTTTTCTTTTGCTTTTATTAGTGTTTTTTGTTCTTTTTTTTCTTCTGTTAGTTCTATGAGTTTTGTTTCAAAGTCTTTTAGTGAGTAAAAGTCGGAGTTTTCTGTTATGATTTCTGTTTTTGCGAGTTTGTTTAATGCTAAGAATAGTGTTTTTTCTTCTAAGCCTGTGTTTTTTATTAGGTTGTTAAAGGTCATTGTTTTGTTAGTGTAAAGGGCTTTTATTATTTTGGCTTCTTCTATGCTTATTTTTTTGTTTAAGCATAATTTGAATAATGTTGCTTCTATGAGTTTCAATTTTAACCCCCCATTGTGATTCAGTTCCATGGAACTGGTGGGCAGAAGGCCATAGACCAACCGCGATTATATTAGTGTTTGGTTTTGGATTTATAGTTAAAGTTTATGGGAAGTAAACGTTGTTGTTTATTGGAATTGTTCTGGTTTTAGTAGTTGGCTTCTTGTTAGTGGGTTTTCGAAGTTGAATTCTTTTAGTGGTTTTATTATGAATTCACAGTTTGGTGAGCCTGTTGCAATGCATTTTGTTTCGACGCAGTCAACGTCGATTTTGAAGTATATTGTAAAGATGCCTGCTAGAAAGCCTCTTAGGAATGTGTCGCATGGTTTTTTTGTGTTTTTGACATTTTTTGCTACTGGTGAGTTTTCTACTTTTACTATTGCTCTGCCTTTTTCTGTATCTATGTCTATTATTTCTATTGAGCCCCATCCTGAGGCTGTAAAGAATGTTCTCATAAAGTCTATGCTTTTTTTTCCTTCTATGCCAAAGTCTAATTCAAGTTCTTTTCTTAACGAGTAAGTTATTGAGTCTTTGACTGAATAGTATAGGCTTAAGTCTAAGTTTTTGTCGTTTTTTTCTGCTATTGAAATGAGTACGCTTGCTGGGAGTATGACGAATGGTAGGTTTGCAAGGTAAAAGTTGTTTTGTTTATATTGTAGTGCATTTGCAAATATGAATTTGTCGTAAAAGCTGTTTAGCATATATCACAAATATTGTTTGAAATTAAAAAATTAGTGTTTCATTTCTTTTTGCATACTATTAGTTCGTGTTCTTTTTCGTATGGTTCTAAGTTTATTATTTGTGTTATTTTTAGTTCTTTTTCTATTTTTTTTGTTTCTTCTTTGAATATTTTTTGTGTTGTTTCGTTTTGGCTTATTGACCTTGCTTTTATTGTTAGCATTCCTGTTCCTTGTGTTTTTAGGTATGTTCTGCAGTTTTTTAGGAATATTTCTGCTTGGTTTTTTTGGCTTATGTCTTGAAATACTAAGTCTATACTAAATCTTTGTATGTGTTCTAAGTATGTTTGTGGTTGGTTTGCGTCTGCTAATATTGGTATTATGTTTGGTCTTTGTTCGCAAAGGTAAACAAATTTTCTCATGGCTCTTGCGCTAATGTCTATGCCGTATATTGTTCCTTGTTCTTCTATTATGTCGCTTATGTGTGATATTGTTGTGCCTTCTGCTGCTCCTAAGTAAAGTACGTTTGTTCCTTTTTTTAGCGGTATTTCTTTTAGGCCGTTTTTTATTGCTGCTCCTAATTTTGATCTTGTTGGGTCCCATATTCTGTATTCAGTATTGTTGTGTGTTATTGTTTTTTCTCCGTAAACTTTTTTTCCTGGTGTTAGGTTTTTTGTTGCTATGTTGTTTTGTATTTTGTATATTCCTTGTGATATTTCTTGTATTTGCAATTATTCACCTTCTTACTTTTTTTGTTGTTGATTGAAGTAGTCTTTTTTTGCTGCTATTGCTAGTTTTCCTGCTAATTTTCTTGCTGTTTTGCCTTTTTTGTTTGGTTTTTGTGCTTGTATTGTTGGGTGTTGGTATAGGTAGCCGTACTTTGGTGGTTTTTTTCCTTTTTTTATGTGCAAAAATAGTGCTTTTTCTGCTCCTAATGTTTGTATTCTTGATGCTGGCATGTATGCTAATTTTTTTTTGCTTCCTGCTTTTGCTAGCATTTTTGCTCCTATCATTGGGCCGCTTATTGCTGTAAAATTCGGTAGTTCTTCTTTCATTGTTTCTTCTATGTATTTTGCTAGTTTGTTTCTTTCTTCTCTGAGGTTTTTGCAGGTTTTTGCTAAGCTTAGTATTGTGTTTATGTCTTTGTCTGTTATTTTTGCTCCCATTGATTCTTTTTTTGTTTTGTCTAACTTTGTTGCTGTTTCTTTTCCTATTGTTTTTTCTGTTTTTGTTATTGAGAAGTTTTGTTTGTTGCCTGTGTTTATTAGTGTTTCTATGTATTTGTCGTTGTCTTGTATTAGTTCTTGCATTTCTGGGAAGTGTACTGAATACCATTCTTTTATTTGTTCTATTAGTAAGTTTGTTGTGTTGTCTAGGTCTTCTAAGATTCTTATTGCTTTTATTATGTGTATGTCGTGTTCTGAGTATTTTTCTTGTATTTTTTTCTTTGTTGCTTGTATTAGTTTTTTTCTTATTTGTTCTTTATTCATTTAGTTTTTCCTCCAGGTATTTTTTTATTTCTGTTATTTTTATTCTTTCTTGTTTCATAGTGTCTCTGTCTCTTATTGTTATTGTGTTGTCTTCTTTTGTTTGGTAGTCTATTGTTATGCAGTATGGTGTTCCGTAAGCGTCTTGTCTGCTGTATCTTCTTCCTATGCTTCCTGTTTCGTCGTAATAGCATAGGAATTTTTGTGTTAGTTCTTCGTGTATTTTTTTTGCTATTTCTGCTAACCCGTCTTTTTTTACTAGTGGAAAAATTCCTACTTGGATTGGTGCTATGCTTGGTTTGAGTTTTAGTATTGTTCTTTGTTCGTCTATTGGTCTTTCTTCGTAAACGTTGTCTAATATTGCGAATATTGGTCTGTCTATGCCGAAAGCTATTTCTATTACGTGTGGTGTTTTTTCTTCGCCTTTTTCGTTTCTTGCTGTGAGTTTTTGGCCTGAGTATTTTGAGTGTTGTTTTAGGTCGTAGTCTGTTCTGTCGCTTATTCCGCACATTTCTATCCATCCGAAGCTTTTTAGTTTTGCTTCTATGTCCCACGTGTCTTCTGAGTAAAACGCTTTTTCGTTTTCGTGGTGTTGTCTTAGTCTTATTTCTTTTATGCCAAAGCTTGCAAATAGTTTGTATGCTAAGTTGAGGTGCCATGCGAACGCTTTGTTTTTTAGGATTTTTTTGTTTATGGCTTCTTCAAGGCTAATCATTTGTGGTTCTTTGCCTTCTTTTTGTTGTTTTTCTGTCCATAGTGGCATTTTTTCTTTTTTTGTTTTTTCGTATTTTTCCCATTCGTTTTTTGTTTCTGGCATTAATATTGTTTGGCTTTCTGCTTGTGTGAATTCTCTGCTTCTTATTACGTGTTGTCTTGGTGATATTTCGTTTCTAAATGCTTTGCCTATTTGGAAGACGCCAAATGGTAATTTGTCTCTGAAGAATTCTAAATAGTTTTTGAATAATAGGTATGTTGTTGTTGCTGTTTCTGGTCTATTGTATGCTTCTGTGTTTGTGCCTATTGTTGTTTTCATC
The DNA here is from genome assembly GCA_038895675.1 of Candidatus Iainarchaeum sp. Classification (GTDB taxonomy): domain Archaea; phylum Iainarchaeota; class Iainarchaeia; order Iainarchaeales; family Iainarchaeaceae; genus CABMIU01. The sequence continues at coordinate 947 of JAWANB010000040.1, read as the reverse complement.
ATTAGGCTATGCTTTTCGATTTGTGGTATTAGTTTTTTTCCTGTTGGTGATTTTATGTTTTTTTCTTGTATTATTTTTATCATTTCTTCTTCTGTTAGTCCTTCTGTTCTTATGCCTGTTGTTTCTTCTATTAGTTTGTCTGCTCTGTATGATTCTTTTTTGTCTTCTGTTAGTATTACTGGGTCTTTAAAGTTTTCTAAGTGTCCAGAGGCTTTCCATACTATGGCTGGTGTTATTAGTGGGTATTCTATTTCGAAGAACCCTTCTTTGTTGAAGTGGGCTCTTATTTTTTCTTCTATTTTGTTTTTGAGTCTTTTTCCTAATGGTCCGTAGGCATAAAATCCAGCGAGGCCTCCGTATAGTTCTGGTTCTGGGCCATAAAAGTATGCTTTTTCTTTCAAGTAGCTTGTTAGTTTTTCTGCAAAATCTTTGTTTTTGTCCATTTGTTTATTTTTGTGGGCAAAAGTCTTAAAATTGCTCTTTTGGTCTTTTTGATAGTTTTTTTAGTTTTTGTAGGCATTTTTTTGTTGTGCCACCGTAGCATAGCGGTATTGCAGCCGCTTCGTAAGCGGCAGGCCGTGGGTTCGAATCCCACCGGTGGCTTTTTGGTTGTTTTTTATTTTTTTTTTTTGAAAGCAATAGTGTTTTATTTAATATTATTGAATTATTATTGGTTGTCATGGTTTTGGCAAGAACTTTGGATGGTTTAGAGGCAAAGGTTAATGAGATTAGGCTTGAGGTTACTAAGCGTCATTGGTCTGAGCTTTCAAGACCTGGTTTTATTTTTTTGCTTTCTAATGTTGTTCCTTTGTTGGATGAGCTTTTTTCTTTGTTTCAGGTTGTTTTGCTTGAACTTGAAAAGTCAAAGGAGAGTTTTCCAGAGCTTAAGGCGCATTGTGATGATTTGTCTAAACTTGTTGTTTTGTTGAAGAGAAATAAAGAGCTTG
>JAWANB010000039.1:0-7777 GCA_038895675.1 Candidatus Iainarchaeum sp. | reverse complement strand
TTTATACTGACAAAAGAATAGGTTTAGGAAATTACTTTAGAAACCCACAACTTTTCACTTTCGATGCATACAGCCAACCTGATTTTACGTTGCCAGGCCCAGGAACTTACAACGTAATAATAGACATTACTTATAAAGACAATTCTTGGTCGTTGTTTGATTCTCGCGGCAATCCTAACGCAAAAATAACTATAAAGCTTGAAAAACTCAAAGGCGCAGAACCAGACAGCCCATTCTATTACATGCCGTTAAATGGATTAGTAGGAATACCGCCATTAGAAGACAATCAGCAAAGGCAAGGAAGAATAGGTTATGGAGTCAACTTTGCAGGAGACACAATAATAATAAACAACAAGCCAAATGCCCTAAGAACAGTGGAAATAGCAGGGTCATCTCCAATAGAAAACGGCGTAGTAAGAACAAGAAAAAGCACTAACTTTAAAAGCATGCAAATAGACAATAGAGGAGTAATAGCAAAACTTTCAAGGTCAAACAATGGCTTTGACTTGACTTTCGCACCATCAAACGCAACGCCAGTAATACTAAAAATAACCAAAAACTCTAAAGGCCCAGCGTATGCTGTTTATCAAGCAGGCATAGACGGAGACGCTGTTGATGTAGGCCCACAAATGACTCTATGGAACGGCATAGGAACAAGTTGTAGAGGGTTTGACGATTCAGTAATGTCACAACAAATAGGCGTTTCAGACACACATGGTTTAAGCACTAAATGTGCACTAGTAGGACAAAATGCCAGATCAAAGTATGCCTTAGAGTTTTGTGATGACGCTGTTAACTATGGAAGCGTGTTTTATGAAACAATATTCTATACACCACAAGGATCAGTAAGCACTCTTTCACTAACAGACACGGCTTCTGACGAAGCAACTTTGATAAGCTCAGTTACAGGAAAAGTAATACCATTACAAGGGAATGGAGTTACAAAAAAGATAAGCACCCTTGAAGACATATTTGACCTAACAAAAGAAGGTTATGTTTGTATTACTGGCACTAATCTTAACGCAGAATTCTTTTGGAATCCAAAAAAATTATTTGAAACGATACAAAACAAAGAAGAAGAAGCAATAAATGCGTGCATAACAAAAACAAAACCAAAATAAAAACTAAAAAAACATTGAATACCATTACAAAAAAAAGAAAAAAAGATTTTAAAACAACCAAAAAAATAGACAAAAAACAATCTAAAAAATGGATTTCTAGAAAGGAAAAGACAAATTAAGGTTTAAATTTAATTAACACTTTATTATTACATGGATTTAAATTTGCTAAAAGAAGAAATAAAACAAGGGTATGATTTACTTAAACAAAAAGTGCCGTTTTTCCCATACTCAATAATTCTACTATTACTGCTAATAAGCACAGGTTTTATACTTACCATCATGCAAGAAAAAAAAGAAGAAACAGAAATAACAGCACTAGTAAAAGACAATGAAAACAAAGCAATTCAAGGAGCTACTTTAAGCATTTCATACGAAGAAAAAGGAGAAGCAAAAGAAAAAACTCTAACAACGAATGAACAAGGAAAAGCAAGTTTCTTAGTTCCGAAAAATTCAGTAGTTCAAATTAGTGCAAACGCAAAAAACTTTAAAGAGCAAAAAAAGACAATAATAGCAGAACAAAGCACTACAATAAGTTTTTTGCTTGAAAAAACAGAAGAAAACAAAAGCATAACAGTACTATTCACTGGCCCTGATGGAAAAAAATTGACAGGAAAAAAAATAACAGCCAACTTATCTTGCACGGGAAATGCTGTTTTTCAAAACCCACAATTAGAAACAAACAATGGAGAAATAACATTACAAGTACCAGAAAACTGCGGAAACGTTAGAATAACTGCCAACGCTGACGGCTACAAACAAGGCTTTGCTTTATTCCAATCAAGATTCAACGAATTAAAATTAGAAACAATAGAAATACAAAAAGGAACTATCGAATTAGACGTGAAAGACGAAGATAACAAGTTTTTGGATGACATACAAGTAAGCTTATTACAAAACAATGTCCCAATAGGACTAAGTCAACAAACTTACTTTGGAAAAGCAACATTCAACAACATACCAACAGGAAAATACACTATCTCATTTCAAGACATTCAAGGTAATTATGCTTCTGAAACAATAGACATAGATGTTAGCGGAACAATAAGAAAAGAAGTTATACTTTCAAAAGACATAAAGCTTATAGCCAAAGCAAAAGTACTTCAAAACAATATTCCAGTAAAAGAAGCAAAAGTAATGCTTTACACTCAACAAGGAAATTTGGTTGCCGCACAAAATACTAACGAAAACGGAATTGCGACCTTTTCAATAAAAGATCAAGGACAATACTATTTGGTTTCAACTAAAGAAAACATGATACCACAAAGAACAAATTTTTCAACAAGCGCCTTTCCGAAAGGAAGCACAAAAGAATTTTTGCTAAACATGAGACAATGCACACAAGAAACTTGCGGAATACTAAAAATAAGAGTGATTGACGAAGACAAACTGCCAATTGAAAATGCCATAGTATCTTTAGTTAATGAAAATGGATTACTTGCTTACGAGACTTACGCAACAACAGACTTTAATGGGGTTGCAATATTCAAAGGAGTTGAAAAGGCAAAACTCAACGCTATTGCACAAAAAGGTTTTGCACAAGGCAAATCAGAATATTTTGAAATAGACCCTTTAAAAGAAAACTTTGTAGAGTTCACAATTACAATAGGTTATGGCAACGTAATAGTTTCTATTGCAAATTCAAACGAACAATTACAAAATGTTGCTGCTGAAATTTTTTCAAGCGACAACAAAAGTTTAGGAGTTCTTCCAATAAGCTCTAACGGCCAAAACTCAATGAGAATAAAAGCCGACAAGGCAGTTTATGTTGTTTTCAGAAAAGAAGGTTATTCTAAATATTATACTACAACAAAACAAGTTTTGCCAAACAAAGAAATTAGGTTCAATGGAATAATTGAAAGAGAAATCACTGGAGAAAACCCGAAAATAACTTATTTAGGGTTTTTCAACGAAAATGGCCAAAGAGTCGAAGCTTTAAGCTCTGGAAATAACTATATTGCAAAGTTTTTGCTTGAAATACCTGACAAAGAATTTGAGACAACAGGAATTTTCTTTAGGACAGGAGACTCAAAAAACATTAGTAATGACCCATTAAACATAGAAGACATTACAGCACCTGCTTCAACACTTTCTTCAGGAGACACTTATGATTTTGAAACACAAGAAGACGAAGAAAACGAAAAATCTAATTCAGGAAAATGGGTCAAAGCCGAATGGCAGAACAAAAAAAATACGAAACATGAAGTAGAAGTAAAATTAAGAGTAAAACAAGGAATAGCACCTAACACAGAATTACCATTATACTACAGAGCATACGCTGTAAGCTCGGGAAAATACTACAGAGACCCTTATGATTCAGAATTAGGAACCGACAAAGAAAAACCAAGAAAAAAAGAAATGTATGCCTTAAGCAACGAAATAAGATTGTTAGAAGGCATAAAAGAACTTTGTGAACAAGACTTTTGCTTAAGTTATAGGCTGTTAGATAAATCAAGCAACTTGTATGTCCAAAAACCATATACTATTTTACCTAACTCGCCATACACTTTAGAATTCACGATAACTAATAATAGCCAAACAAACTATTCAAAAGCAAGCTTTTCGATAGAAGCCATAGGAGAAAACTTTTCACTAAAAACTTATTCAATAAGAAATGCAAACAACGTTGTTTTTAGTTCTGATTCCGAAACTAAAACTACCAATCAATTAGAAGCAGGAGAATTCAGTAAAAATAAGTCAATAAGAGGGACATTAGAATTAGAGCCTAAGTCTGTTGGCAGAAAAACATTAGAGTTGAAAATAAGAAGCGAAAGAGAAACAAGGTTTAATGAAACAATAGAGTTTATAGTTTCAACTGAAAACCAAATGAGAATAGAATTATTACAACAAGATATAATTGGCCTTATTCAAAACAAGCTTGAAGTCAAAGTAATGTCAAATTCTAACGAGCTTGTTGAAGGAGCAAAAGTATTAGTTAAAAGAATTAGTCCTGACAAATCAGAATCAACTTACCAAAAAACAACTAATGCACAAGGCCTTGCAATAATTGACTTGCCTGCAATGCCTGCTGGAACAAAAATAATTGTTTGGGCTGAAAAACAAGGAATGGTTTCAAATACCATAGAAAAGAATGTCACTATACAAGCCATATCTTTTAGACCTGAAAAAATAAGCACAAGCCTAAACATTTTGACAAAAGAAGAAACGACAAATGAAATTGAACTTCAAAATCTCGCGAAAATAGAATTAGAAATAAGAAAAGTCTTAGAGTCAATAAACTCTAAAGGCATTTTAGACGAAACAAAAATGAGTAATTACCTTAAAAGGTTTCAAAGCACAAGGTTAGGCCAAGAACAAAAGGAAATTTCTATTTTGAGCTCCTTGGGTATACAAGCACAATATATTACAAAACCAAAAAAAGTTAATGGAAATATAATAATAGAGTATGGGCCTACAAATGACAAAAGTGTTTCTTGGATTTTGAAAATACCTTATGAAGCAACAATAAACTTGGCTGAAATGCCAAAAAATATTCCTTGCATTACAATATCAAACTATAATTGGCAAGACTCAACAATTGACAATAAAGCCACTTTTGAGTTTGAAATAGAAAACAATTGCTTGAGCGAAGACAACAAAGAAATAAATCTCAACGGAATTTTAGCTAACATTGAATGGCAAGGCAAGGATGGTAAAGTAGCATTAGTTGAAATATCTTTGACAGACCTTGAAACAAATCAAGTCTCAAAAGAAGTTTTAGAACAAGGAATTAGCAAAAGACTAAATGAACACTTTTCATATGGAAGACCATACATAGCAAGGTTAACTTTAGTTCCAAAACCAGAAAGCATAGGAAAAGTAGCAGAATTCAAAGTAAAATTGAGCGGAGAAATAATTACTAATGCTGGAAAACAACAAATAGAAGCAGACAAATTAATAGAAGCAAAAGTATTCATAACTAACATAGACAGATGCATAAAGTTTAACCCTCACCCTGAAGAAGGCATAATAATAAGAAGAAACCAAAACGAAGCGGAGTTCAGCATAGACACTAGAGATTGTGGGCCGGTTGAAATAGAAATTAGGTTTTGTGGAGAAGAAAACAATTACATGTGTAGAGGAGGCACAAACGAAGGAGGCATAATAGTAACGCCAACAAGAGTAAGCACTATTAACTCAGAAACAAAAACAATAAAAGTCCAAAGACAAGAAATACCAGGATTTTATGGTCTAACTATTGAAGCAAGGCCTAAAGGTTTTGAGTTCAAAAAAATAGCAGAATATGATGTAATAATAGAACCTGAAACTCAAGAATACTTTACTTTAGACAAATACCAATTCAACTTGGTAGGCCAAGGCTCAAAAGACTATGCTACTCTAACAAACCAAATGTTAGAAGAAAAAGTTGAAGTTAGAGCTAATCTGTGTGATTGGAAAGAAGCCTCAAAAGGACTAGGCACGCCAGAAAAAATTGCTATAGGTTTAGCTGGAGCAGCGGCTGGTGCAGCATTAGGCTATGGCTTTGCTGTTTTAGTTGGAATTTCAGCAACTGGAATAGGTGCAATAGTAGGGGCTTTAATAATGCTAATGTTAGTATTTATGACATTATTTGGAGAAGACCCATGCGAACAATGGCAAACAAATACCTTACAAGACTATGTCATAAATTTAACAGGCACGGCAGACAAAACAAGTTTAAGATACGTTGAACCAGATGCCTTGCCATTAGAAATAACAGAAGCCAAGATAAGAGCAGGATGGAACTTAAACGTAAGCGATGCAGACCAAAAAATAAGCAGACAAAACCCTAATGGAAAACAAACAGCAGGAATAGTATTTGAAAACCTTGGCTTAGAAAAACAAGAGCCTACTTACGCAATACTAACTCTAAAAGCAAAAGAACACATACATGGAGATCCAACCCATACAAACGCTTCAGTACAATGTGGAGAAAAAGGAAGCAACAAAGGAGACTTCGGAATGTATTGGATTAATCCAGGTTATTGCGGAAGAAAAGGACAAGTATACGACACCACTTATACTCAAAAAGTACATGTCAAATTTAACACAACAAAAGAAACAACTTACATACCAAAAATAGAATTTGACACTTATGACTGCCAAAGCGGAACAGAAATAGGTAGAACAGGAAAAGGCGCATTACCTAAAGTAAAATTCAATTGGAGCTGGAAAGAAAACTTAGGAGGAATATCAGCTAAAGAATGCGATGCAACAAACCCGAATAGCATATATTGTGATGCAACACAATTCACTATAGCACTAAACAAAAAACTTTATGCTTTGCACGAATTTTTAGCAGAAAATAACTATGATTTAGGTTGCCCTAACATTCAAGTGCCACAAGACCAAGAAATTACAAGGTCTAATTACGAAGTACCTCAAAACCAAATAGGACTAAAAGAACTTAAAACAGAAGAAACACCACAAGGAGTAAAAGTAATACTAAAATCCAAAAACAATACTGCTGAAAACCAAAGTATAAAGGTTGAAGCAAAAGCCACTAACTTGTTAGGAATTGAAGAAAAATGCGAATTACAAATAATGAACATTAGTCCTGAACAAGAAAAGACAAACGAATGCGAAATAATTTTGAATGAAGATGGAGCATACTCAATATCAACCGAAATAATAGAAGCTACAACAGACAATTATTCACAAAACAAATTAGTAGCAGCAATTTACTATGGCGACCCAACAAAAGCTGAAAACCAAATTCTTTGTACACTAAAAACAACAGAAACTTTAGGAGGAAAACCACAAATATTAAGGTTCATAGAAGGAAAAAATGTAAAATGGACAACTTTAATCCCAAACGAAAAAGCACTTGCTGACTTACTTGTTTTTGACGCTTACTTGATGAAAGACAACTATTCAAAAGAATTTTTCAAAGACTTTGCAGAATATTATACAAAAACAGCTTTTTCAGACACAGATCATTACTTTAGTCCTCTTTTTAGCAAATTGATGGAACAAGAAAAGTTTATAGTTAAAAACAAGTATGATGACACAACAGAACTGCCAGGGCCTGGACTTTATAGAGTAGAAATAGCCGTTTATTATACTGAAGGAAACTGGAAAATAGTTAATGAACGTGGAGAACCACAAGGCTATGTTTCAATACTTTTGCATAAACTAAAAGATCCTTTACCTGACTCAATATTCTATTACATGCCAATAGATGGAAAAGTAGGAGAAAAAGGACAAATCCTAAACAGACAAAATTACGGAACCAAATTTGAAAACAAAACTAACGAAGAAATAAGAGCTAATGAAAGCGCTATTCCTACAACATTTAAAGACACTACAGGAAATGGAATAATAAATTTAGAAATAAATAAGAATTCGGACTTTTACTCACTCAACGTTTCACCAGCTACCAGGGGCATGATTTTAGAAATTCAAGCAACAAGAGGAAACAACGCCAAAATGACTTACCAGCCTTCAATAGCCACACCTCTAATAATAAAAACTACTAACAATAACTTAACACCATTTACCACTTACTATACTACAATGGAAAACCAAACTCCAATAAAACAAAAGTCATTAACTTATTGGGAAGGTTTAGGTAATTGTCTTGACTTTTCAGGTTTGCCTATCAATGAAACATTTTACTATAAACAAGACAGACAAGGAAAAGAATCGGACAAAATAACAGACTATGAAAATGTTTATGC
>JAWANB010000038.1:0-7956 GCA_038895675.1 Candidatus Iainarchaeum sp. | reverse complement strand
AAAAAAGAAAGCCAAAAATTGACTTTGCCTATCAAAATAAAGCCAAATGCTTTTTAAAAAGCAAAAATTATTTCTACAAAAAAAAACGAAAAGTATATAAACAAAAAAAATGTTAGTGTTTCAAAAACGAATTAAGGTGCTTTAAAACAATGACAAAAAGCATACTCCCTACCATATTAACAATATCACTAATCCTAATAATTTCAGGTTGCCCACAAAAAGAAATAATGGTTGATGTTCTCGTAAAGTATGATAACCAAGAACCAGTGAACAACGCACAAGTAATAGTATACTACGACTACGGAAACCTAACACAAGACCAAATAGTAGCTTATAAAACAACAAACCAAAACGGCATAGCAAACTTCGAACTACTCCCAGGAAACTACTTTTTCACAGCAAAAAAAGACGACATGAACGGCTCAACAAAAAAAACACTAATAACACAACCAAACGAACCAATAATTATAACACTAAACAAACAAACAACAAACTGCGGAAACAACATATGCGAACCAAACGAAAACAACCAAAACTGCCCACAAGACTGCAAACCACAAACCACACAAATAACAATTGACGCACAAATACCAACACAAGCAAAAACAAACGAACAAATAAACATGAAAATAACAGCAGAACACCTCAGAGATGAAAAAATTAAAAGCATAGAAATAGAATACGGAGACAACACAAAAGACCAAATAAACTGCCAAGGAGATTACTGCCAAACAGACAAATGCAGCGTATGCGAAGCAGAATTCAAACACACTTACAACACACAAGGAAACTACACAATAAAAATAAAAGCAAACACAGAACAAGAAACCAAAGAACAAACAAAACAAATAGAAATCAAAAACGAAGAAACATCAGAACTTTGTGAAAGCAAAGGTGGGCAAATAATGCCTGAAGATTCAACGGAAATACGAAAGATAGGTGATTTTTATGCACAAACATTCACAGAATTCCATGCTTGTGATGGGAAAATAACTAATTATGGAAATGTTAAGTGTTGTGTTGGCAATGTTTCACGGCATTATTCTAGTATTTATTCGAAATCTGACTTAAAAATAGGGGAAAAATTTTCTCTTAATATTTTTTTTATTGATTTTGAAAGATGGAAACCAAAAATAGAGATTGCTGTTCAAGAAAATGAACCAACTCAATTAGACTGTAAAGAAACTGAAAATGAAAATTGCCGAATTTACTTGGATAATTACTCGTTCAAATCTAGTGGAACAAAAAATAATAGCATAACTATTTTAGATGGACCATTTAAAGGCAAAAAAATAGAATTCAAAGCAAACGTTTACACCGAACAAGAGTTTTTAAATTTTTGTGAATCGCTTGAACAACAACCTAAACAAGCAGTTTTAGTAAGCCCAAACGGAGTGCAAAATATTGTCAAGACTAGTGGAAAAATAACAACACTAAAAATTGGAGAAAAAGAGTACATGATTGACCATGAAATAGCTAGAGCTGTAATGAAAAAAAACCCTAATGTGACATTAGAGGATTTGAATTATTTCACAATGAACAATTCTTTTATAATAGAAATGAAAAAAGAACCTGGAACAAAATTCTATATCAACGCAAAAAAACTTGCAATTTCTAACTTGCTAAAAAAATATGGATTAATACCAAAAGAATTAAACGAATCTGTATTACGTGAAGCAGAATCTATTGCAATTAAGGAACTTAACAAGTATCTTAAAGAAATAAGTAATGAAATTGAAGCAATTAAAAAAATGCTTGAAACAAGAAATGTGAAAATAAATGAAACCTACTTGAATGTTATTAACGGAATAGCAATTGAAATAAATGAAAATGATAAGCCAAAAATAATAAGCCAAATTTTGGATGATCCAAAGGTTAAACAAATAAGCCCAAATTATAAGGTTCATGCAATGCTTGACAAAAGTACCTCTGCAATAAAAGCTGACAAAGTTTGGACTGAACTTAATTCACGCGGCGAAGGAGTGAAAATAGGAATAATAGATACAGGAGTAGATTATACACACCCTGATCTTGGAGGTTGCTTTGGACCTAACTGTAAAGTAATAGGAGGCTACGATTTTGTTGATGAAGATCCAGACCCAATGGATGATCATGGCCATGGCACACACGTTGCAGGAATAGCAGCAGGCAACGGAACGCTAAAAGGAGTAGCTCCAGAAGCAAGCATTTATGCCATTAGAGTGTTGAAAAATGATGGTCATGGAAAGGGATTTGGTTATATTGATGACATAATTGAAGGTATTGAATTTGCAATAGACCCGAACAAAGACGGAGACTACTCAGATAAATTAGATATAATTAACCTAAGTTTAGGTGTTCGTGGAAATCCTGACGATTTACTTAGCAAGGCTGTTGATAATGCTTTTGACGCTGGAGTATTACCAATAGTTGCTGCAGGAAATGACTATTCTTATAAAAGTGTCAACTCGCCTGGAACTTCAAGAAAAGCCTTAACTGTTGCTGCTGCAAATAACTTTGGAGAAATTGCTGGTTTCAGCTCAAAAGGCTATGTTGAATTTGGTGATGAAATTATATTAAAACCAGAGGTTTCAGCTCCAGGAGTAGAAATATGCTCTGCACGTTATGACAATACAATAGGATATGAATGTGTTGATAATAAGCACATATTAGGTGATGGTACTAGCATGGCAGCACCCCACGTTGCGGGAATAGCAGCATTACTCAAAAAAACCCACCCTGAATGGTCACCTGCAGACATAAAAAGCGCAATCGTGAATTCTGCAAAATCAATAGAAAACACATACAGCGAAGGAGCAGGTTTCGTTGATGCATTAGCAGCACAAAAAATTTCAGTATTAGCAAATCCTGCGGTAGTAAATATGGGCTTTATAGATGGAAAAAAGACAACCAAAGTACAACTAAAAAACGTTTCAGAAAAAAACCAAGGAATAATAATACCAGAAAATCAAAAGTTTGTAAACTTTGGAAATAAGAATGAAAAAATAACTCAAAAAATAAATTTGAATACTTCAATACAATGTCTCAAGCCAGGAGAAAACACAGACCTAACAATTGAAATAAACGAAGAAAATATAGATTATGGTATTTGGCAAGGAAAAATAGAAATAAAATTAGCAGAAGACTGCAAAGAAACAAGCACTGAAACCATTGGCATACCAATAATATTTGGCAAGAGAAAATTCTTGGATGTTTCAATAGAATTTAACAAAGAATTTTATGACTATAGCCAACAACTTGAAAATTATTTAGTAGTCATGGATAAAAGTGGCAATTTAATAGATTGGACGAAAATTAGTAATAAAAAAGAAGTTGAAAATTATAAAATAAAAAAAACTTTGAATATTACAACTAATGAAAAAAATTTAATATTATTTTATAGGACGACTTATGAAACTTCTAATTATGAATTTAAATTATTTTTAGGAAACAAAGAGATAGAAGTTCCTAACAAGAAGAATGAAGAAATAATTATTAGAGAATCAGAAGCCAAAGAATTAACAAGCGAAACAACAGAGTATATGAATAGAAACAACCTCGTTAGTCAAAGTAGTAGCATAAGTATGTTATATAAAGAAGGTGATAAAGTATCTAGCACAGGATTCGGTGTTGATTATTACAACCCGTGTATTACTAGCCAAAGCATAAGATTATTTGTACCAAAAGGATTTGATAACACGGAAACATTATACAAATTCACTGAATTAGGAAACAAAAAAGGTTTTTGGGTTGAAGAAGCAGACTCTTTACATCTTATTACCGCATACGGAAAGAGCAATGAAAGTAAGGCAAAGATGGGAAAAATTGCCGAAGCAAAAATCATAATCCCAAAAATGCTAAAAAACGCAAACATGTCTGAATTAGCTATTTCACATATTCACAAAAAAGAATTTAGTTTAATACCTTTTATTAGTATTTTACCTGGTGAAAAGAAAATAATTTATACGCCAGAAAGTAATTCTTATTTTTACTCCTCCTATTTACAAACAATGTTACATAGTATGTGGTATTTTGATGTTGTACAGTATTTAGAGCAAGAGCTTTATGATGGAAAAAAATTTGAAGAAGTTTGGGATTATGAAAAAAAAGAAGTTATTACGACAGGAGAAAACTTTAATCTAATTGAATTTTTCAAAGAACCTATTTCATACAAAGAATTAATAACATACAATAACTATTTACAACCTGTCATTTCAACATCATACAGAGAAAATTTAATATACGCAATTCCTGAAGCAAATTATTACAGCGCTGATACTTTAAACAAGTATCTTACTGGGTCTATTACAATAAAAACTCCTTCTGGAAAAGAAATAAAGGCAAAAGGAATACAATTTTTCGTAAAATGTAATTATTATTCTCCATATTCATGGCCACAAATATATCCTTGCGAAAGTGGAGAATATACTTTTAGCATTGATACTGAAGACACTTTCCTAAATGGTAGATACAAAAAAGAATACAAAGCAACATGGAATGAAGAAGCAAAAGCATGGTATGTGGAAAATTAAACTATTTTTTAGTCTTTTTTACAAAATTTTGAGGATTTTTTGTTCTTTATTGTTTAGTTGTTTTATTTAAAGTAGGTTTAAAGACCTTTTTCAACCGATGCTTTTTTTTAAATTCACCAAAAAACCTTTAATAACTTCTTTCAGTTAATGAGAGAAAACTTTATATAGTTTGGATGTAGCTTATAATAGTATGACTCAAAAAAACGCTTCAAAAAAATTGTTATTAATAATAATAGCAATTGCTTCCTTCCTTAGCTTTGCTTATGCTGGTTTTGGCTTTAGTTTTTCAAGCAATGATTATTATTTTGAACTTTATAGCGGAAGTAAATATATATACACTACAACCCCTTACAGCTACATAACCTATGTTTCTAATGTTCCTTACTACTACTTTGATTACCCTTTCAGGCTTTATTCTTACGGCACTTATTATTATTTTGAGCCTGGATGGTATTCTTTTGGCTTTTCAACAATGGCTGTTGCTCCTGACTTCATTTATTCTACTTATGCTATTGCTCCTGACATTGCTTTAGTTAACTATTATACTATTTACCCTAACACTTACTTGTATTACACTTATTATCCTGCTTCTTACTATTATTACCAAAGTTCTTGGGTTTATTATCCTTCTTGGGTTTCTGTTTATGCTCCTTTGTATTATGGTTCTTTCTATTATCCGCCTCAAGCTTCTTTGGTTGGTCAAACTTACCAACCTCAACAAGAGGCTTTTTGCAATGACTTTCAATTTAATACCTATGATTTTTCTGTTGAAGCTGGGAATTCTTACGAATTGGTTTTTGGTTTAGTAAACTATTCTCCTAAAGACCTTGAAGTCCATAACGTAAGAGTTTTTTCTAATAGCTTTGACTTGGAAATAAAAAATGTTAAATTTGACAGAATAGTAAAGGCAAATAGTCAAGGCGTTGTTTCTTTTATAGTTAGTGTTCCTTTTGATGCAAAAGCTAAGAATTCTTCAATAGAGTTAAGTTTGAACGGAACTTTTAAAGATGGGGCTTATTGCGGACAAGAAGACACAAGAACAATAGTTAACGTAAGCATAATACCTAAAGAAAATTTAAGGGAAACAAAATTAGTTTTAACAGAAAATCAAAACATTGGTTTTACAGGAAGCGCTTCATTCTTCAGGCCTAAAAAAGAAGAAACTCAAAGCATTGACTGGCAAATAAATCAAACAAATTACACACAGCAAACTACTCAAGAAAACAAAACAATGCTTTTTAGCAACTATGAAAATAAAATAACACCTTCCTGCGAAAACCTTTCTTTGCAAACAGACAACTTAACAATAAACTCTGACTCAACAAAAACCTTTTTTGCGGTACTAAAAAACTATTCAAGTGAAGACTTCTTCATTCAAAAAATAGAAATATTAAAAGAAAGCAATTACTTAGGAATTGAAGCTACAAGGGATAACAAAATAGTATTCTCAGGTCAAGAAGCCGCAATAAGAGTAAGAGTCTTTGCAACAAAAACCGAAAACACCTTTAATGAACCTGTGCTCTTGAAAGTAAAAGGAAACTATAATTCAGGCTTAGAATGCACAATAACAAAAAACTTTATCATTACATTAGTAGGAGAAAACCCACAAAAAGAACAAATAAAATTAACTTTACCTGAAAAAAGCATTCTTGACAATGACTTTATTACATTTAGCCTTGAAAACAATTCAAACGAAAAAGTTTTAGTAATAGTTTCAAGCAATGACTTTACAATAAGCCCAAAACAATTTGAATTCAACCAAAAAACAAAAGGCGAAAGAACAATAGCAATAAACGGCACAAACCTCAAAGGAAAAATTTTCTTCAAAGTAATGCAAGGAAACGAAAAAATGTTTGAAAAGTTCATGGCAATAGAAAGACAACAAAACAAAAACCAAACACCAATAACACAACCACAAGAAACAAAAGAAGAAAAAGCAAACGCCTTGCCTGAAAACAAAGACTTTTCATTGACAGGTTTGGCATCAATAATAACAGAAAACCTTGCAATACTTGGTATAATAATTTTAGGTTTAATTGTCTTTGCTTTAATTCTCACAAAAAAAGTAGAAAATAAAGTAATAGTAAATTAAAAAAAGTAAAGGGCACGAAGCCCTTAAAAAATTAGTTTGCCAAATTTTTGACAGATATTATTGCTCTTAAATTAACTCCACGCGAAGCCCTAAAAACTTCTTTGACGTAAACTTCGCTTTCTATGAGGCTTTCACCTGACTTATCAACAAGAACTTTTCTCAAGTCAGTTTCCCTAGCCACTTCAGCCGACGCTATTGGCTCAATACTACCTTGAGGATCTAACAAATTAACTTTTATAGGAAAACTACCTCCTCCAATATCATCAGTATTTGTATTTGAAAATATTAAAATCAACTTTTTGCCAGCGTAAGGACCAGCACCTTTAACATTGAATTTATCCCCTACTTTAACAAGATTCAAATCAGGAGAAAAGTACTTAGCTATAGAGCCACGATCTTTATCGTAAAGCAAGGCATAAGAAAGGTTTTTGTCATCACTATTAAAGAGAGTGAACAAATAACCACCTAAACCAGCTGGGTGAACCCACACTGATTCGTTATAAATGACATAATAGTATGTTAATTTATCTAGAGAAAAAAAAGTGTTAGTTACTATACTACCTGGAGAAGCTACAAAAGTGGAACCGTCGTAAAGTTTAAACTTAGCGCCGTAAAGTCCAAACTCAGAGCCACCCAAGAATTCAATACAAGAATAACCTAATTCGCCAGAGCACTCTGGGAAAAAAATCCTAATCTCAGCAGTATTAATAGCCTTGTCAAAGAACACGCCCTTAAGCGATTGACTAGTATCATTTGAAGTAGCAGTAATATTATACATGCCTGAAGAAGGTAAAACAAATTGTACTAATCCTTTTTCATTAGTAATACCACTCTCAGAATAATTTAAAGAATCGTTCTGAACAACTACTTTTGCATTAGAAATTGGGTAATCATCAGGAGTCTTTACCTTAACACTTGCTTCAAACTTAGTTTCTGTAGCTTTCAGAACTATTTTAACTATTGGGTTTTCTTGAGAAATTGTTTGAACTACACTACTACTATCATAACCTTCCTGGTAAGCTTTGAACTCGTAAGTTCCTTTCTTCAAAGAAACACTTGCAACTCCATTATTACTTCTCACTTGATTTACCAAATTACTATAAGAATCATAAACATAAACGGTCACAGCATCCAAAAAATTTTCAGACTCATCAACAGTCAATATTTGAACATTAACGCTGTCATCAGTCAAAGGACAACCAGCTAAAAAAACACTTAACAACAAAAAACTCAACAAAAAATTCTTCATAATCACTCCTCCGTAAGCTGTTAAAAAAAACAGCTGTTGAAAAAAAGAAAATTCAAAGATATATATATATATTTGCCTATATTTGCCTTCAAAAGCCACAAAAA
>JAWANB010000037.1:2502-8067 GCA_038895675.1 Candidatus Iainarchaeum sp. | reverse complement strand
ATAAAGACGAAAAGCAAACAATAATCTATACTGAACTCAAGTTTAATTCAACGTCCAAAAACTATAGTAGAGAAGCAATTTATTTCGTAAACAACCCTACTAATAAAAAACCTCTTTTTTTGCAATATGTTCAAAGTGGAACAATAAATGATAAGGATAAAGATTCTGATCTTCTAATGGATTATGAAGAAAATTGTGAAGAAGCAGCTAAATATAATCCAAGATGTATTACTACTAATCCAGAATCTAAAGACACTGATGAAGATGGTTGGTTAGATAGTGTTGAAATTATTGCGGAAACAAATCCTAATGACAAAACAAGCGTCTTGACTTTCAAATAAAAATTATTTTACTTGGAAGGCAAATTACATGAAAAACGCTCAAGGCATAGGCTATGGAAAAGCAATACTATTTGGAGAACATTTTGTGGTTTATGGCTTGCCGGGAATAGTAAGCGCAATAGACCTTAACACTACATGCACTTTCAAAAAAAATCCAAAAGGAGTAAAAGGAATAATATCAAATGACTTAGTAACAGGAGAAAAAATAGTTTATGGAAGAGCACCTTACAAAAACTTGGATAAAGTAATAAAAGTAATATTAGAAAAAACTGGCATAAAAGAAGATGATTTTACTTTGGAATTAAAAACAAACATGAGTTTGAAAGGAGGAATGGGTAGCTCTGCAGCACTATGCGTCTCAATAACCAAATGCCTGAACGAACAATTCAAGTTGAACCTAACATTAGAACAAGTAAATAAAATAGCTTACGAAGCAGAAAAAGTTTTTCACGCAACTCCTAGCGGTATAGATAACACAGCCTCAACTTATGGGGGCCTTCTTTGGTTTATGAAAAAAGACAACAAAACACAAATAGAAAAAATTCAAATAAAAAAATCAATAGAAGCCATATTAGCAGATACGGGAATTATGCGAGACACTGGTGAAGTTGTAAAAATGGTGAAAGAACAAAAAGAAAAAAACAAAGAAAAGTACAAAACAATATTTGAAAAGTATGAAAAAATAGCAAAACAAGCAAAGCAATCAATAGAAGAAGAAAATTGGGAAAGGGTTTGTGAACTAATGCAAGAAAACCAAGAACTTTTAAGGAAAATAGGGGTAAGCTCCCAAGAAAACGAAAAACTAATTTCAATAGCACTTGCTTCAGGAGCAAAAGCCGCAAAAATTACAGGCGCAGGATTAGGCGGAAACATAATTGCAATAACTCCCGGAAAAGAATTGCAAGAAAAAGTAGCAAAAGCCTTCCAAAAAAAAGGCTACAAAGCATACAAAATAAAAATAGGAAAAATGAAAAAATAGCAATAAACAAAAAAGTTTGTGAAGGTCCTAGCAACAAAAAAACCTAAAAAAAAGACATTTACATAAATTGTTTGTATGACTTCTACATGCCAAAAATATAAATATAAATAAAATATTATTCAAAATAATTCTCATAAAGTGGAGTTATGAAAAGCACGAGAAAAGCCACGGCAATTGCTAATGCTAACATAGCACTCGTAAAGTATTGGGGAAAAAGAGACGAAAAAATAGTGTTACCTGAAAATTCAAGCATTTCAATAACATTAGACGCACTAAACACTACTACAACAATAGAATTTAACGAAAAACAACAAAAAGACACATTAAAAATAAATGGTGAAAACATAAGTGGAGAAGAACTAAAAAAAATCATAAAACATTTAGACATAATAAGAGTTATTGCTGGCACTAAACTGAAGGCAAGAATAGAAAGCACAAACAATTTCCCAAAAGCCGCTGGACTTGCAAGCTCAGCTTCGGCATTTGCAGCTCTAACCTTGGCAGCAACAACAGCATTAGGATTAAAACTTGAAAAAAAACAATTAAGCATCATAGCAAGACAAGGTTCAGGGAGTGCCTCAAGAAGCATTTATGGTGGCTTCGTAGAATGGCAAAGAGGAGAAAAAGAAGACGGAAGCGACAGTTATGCTTACCAAATAGTTGACGAAAAATACTGGCCTGAAATAAGAGTCATAGTATTACAAATCACAGAACAAGAAAAGAAAGTCAAGTCAAGAGAAGGAATGAAAATAACCAAAGAAACATCGCCATTATACAAAGCATGGCTTGAAACAATAGAAAACGACATTAAAGACATTAAACAATCCATAAAAGAAAAAGATATAGAGTTATTAGGAAAAACAGCACAAGTAAACGCAATAAAAATGCACGCAACAGCAATGACTGCATGGCCTACATTAATTTATTGGCAACCTGAAACATTAAAAATACTTAAAGAAATAATAGAAATGCAAGAACAAGGAACAAAAGCATATTTTACTATTGACGGCGGACCACAAGTCAAAGTAATATGCCTTGAAAAAGACCTGCAAAAAATACTAAAAAAATTGTCAGAAATAAAAGAAATACAAAAAACTTACGTCTGCAAACCAGGAGAAGAAGCAAAAACAATAACAAAACATCTATTCTAATTATAACATGCAAGAAATAGTAGACATAGTAAATAAAAAAGACAAAGTAATAGGGAAAGCCACTAGACAAGAAGTCAAAGAAAAAAAACTAATTTACAGATGCATAGGAATTTACGTAGAAAAAAACGGAAAAATAATCATACAAAAAAGAAGCAAAAACAAAAACATAAGACCTGACAATTGGAGTATAATAGAAGAAACAGTAAAAAGCGAAGAAACTTATGAAAAAGCCGCTATAAGAGGCCTAAAAGAAGAATTAGGATTAAAAACAAAAAAACTTGTTTACTTAGGAAAAAAACTTATAAAAGACAAAAAATACTCAGACTATTTTTTTATAAGCATATACAAATGCAAAGCAATAGGCAAACCAAGACTACAGAAAGAAGAAGTAGAAAAAATAAAAGAACTTACAAAAAAACAATTAGAAATATTAATAAAAACAAGAAAAAAAATTAGTCCAAGTTTAAAAGAAACTTTCCACACATACTTAAAAAGTGGTGAATAAAAAATGGAAATAGATGCACCTGGAAAATTAATGTTAAGCGGAGAATGGTCAGTATTAGAACCAAACAATGCGTGTATAGCACTTGCCATAAATAAAAAAGTAAAAGTGAAAATAAAAGAAAACAACACTAACAAAATCAACATAACACTAAAGAATTTTGGAATAAAAACAAAAGCAATATTAAAAGACCAAAAACTAATTTTTGACTCAGAAAACCCAATACTAAACTTCACAAAAAAAAGTTTAGAAACGACGATAAAGTACTTACAAGAAACAGGAACAAAAATAAAATTTTTTGACATTGAAACAAAAACAATAACAAAAACAAAAGGAATGAAAAAAGCAGGGTTTGGAAGCAGTGCAGCAACTTGCGTTGCAATAATAACCGCAATTATGAAATACCATAAATCAGAAGCAAAAATAGAAGAAGAAAAAGAAAAAATATTCAAGTTAGCAACAATATCACATTATTTAGCACAAGAAAAAATAGGTTCAGGCTTTGACATTGCAACTTCAACTTATGGCGGAACACTAATATACAAAAGATTTGATGCTGAATGGTTACTAAACGAATTACAACAAAAAAAAATAAGTCAAGTAATAAAACAAAAATGGCCTTTGCTTCAATATGAAAAAATAGAATTGCCAAAAGACATGCTAATAATAGCCGGTTTTACTGGAAAAAGCGCTTCAACAAAAGAACTCGTAAAAAAAATGCTAAATTACAAAAGGAACAACAAAACAGATTATGAAAGAGCAATTAAAAACCTTGCAGAAATAACAGAAAAACTGTCAGTTGCTTTAAAAAAATCAAATAAAACAGCAATAATAGAACTAATAAAACAAAACAGGTTAGCATTAAAAAATTTGGGAGAACTTAGTGGAACGAACTTAGAAACAGAAGAACTAAGAAAAATAGCAGAAATAGCCGAAAAGAATGGCGGAGCAGGAAAATTTTCAGGAGCAGGAGGAGGAGATTGTGGAATTGCTATTTGCTTTGACAAAAAAGCAATGGAAAAAATAAAAGAAGAATTCAGAAAAGAAGGAATACAACCAATAAGCTTTGAAATAGACAAAGAAGGAGTGAAAGTCTGTAATGACTAAAAAACAATCAAAAACCAAAGAAAACTAATAAAAAAAGAACGGCAAAAGCCAATTATGAAGAAAATGACCCAAAGCCTTTTAGACAACCCAACACAACAACTTATTTGCGTAGATGAAAAAGGAAAAGAAAATGGCGAAATAGTAGACAGAAAAACAGCACACACTAAGCCAGGAATAAAACATTTAGCAATACAAATATTGGTTTTCAATGAAAAAAAAGAATTAGTATTGCACGAAAGACCAACAAAAAAAATAGGAGGAGGAGTATTGGACGCACCAACAACACACGTACTAGCAGGAGAAACAATATTAGAAGCTGCAAAAAGATGCTTAAAAAACGAGTATGGGATAATTAACTCACAAATTCACATTTTAGAAGGCTATTCTTACGAAAAAGATTATGGGGATGGAAGTTGCGAAAACGAGTATTGTATAGCGGCATATACTATTTATAAAGGAGAAATAAAAGCTTCTAAAGAACACGCACCAAAAATAAGTTGTATAAAAGCAAAACAAGTCAAAGAAGAAATAGAAAAAAACCAAGAAAAGTACCCAGTATGGCTAAAAGAAACAATAAAAATAGTAGCAAAAGACAAAACAGCAAAAAAATATTTTGAATAAAATTTTTAATAAAAAATCATGCCTTTGGCTTTTTTCTTTTATTTAAAGGATTAGGCAAAAACCCACTTGGAACAACACCTGACTTTATTTGAACATTAGTTAAAGAAGTAGGTTGATTAGGAAAAACTAATTGTCTGCCTACTTGTGATGAATTAGTCGTATGCTGTGGGAAACTATTTTTAGTTTTTGGAGTGTTTGATTTTTTAGGAAGCAATTTCATGAATTGATTTAAAGGTTATTTTAAAATAAAAACTTATTTAATTAATCACTCGTGTACTTTTTTCTTATTTCTTGAAGACAAAAACTTATCCTTAACAAGCAATCACTTATGTTTTTACTAATGCTGTACTCAAAACCTTTTGCCAAATCTGCTTGATCTGACAAAGGGTCAATCGTAAAGCGAACACATTTGCCATGCCATTCAAGCAAGCCAAGAGAAAGTAAAACATTCAAATGATACCTTAAAGTTTTCTCTTTCATGGGTTCTTTTTGTGAATTCAAATAAGTTATAAGTTCTGAAATTTTCGGAAACTTTTTTTTAGAGACTTGAAAATAAAAAATCGCATCAAGAACTTTTAGTATGGAAGACCTTGACTCGTTTTCAGAAATAAGACCACAAGAAATCGCAAACCATCTAACTAAAGAACGCTTAGTTAAGACTACTTCAGGAGGAAAATCTAATTGCCTAATAGTAAAAGAACGCCTTATTAGTTCTGACTCAGGAAAAGTTTTTGGCAAAAAAACACCTTACTAAAAATATGTTAGAAAATCTAATAAACTTTTAGCCAAAAATAAAACATAAAATTTAGACAATAAACGAAAAAATACCAATCATGACTACGTGGTTTTTGATTGAAGCTATAA
>JAWANB010000037.1:0-2405 GCA_038895675.1 Candidatus Iainarchaeum sp. | reverse complement strand
AAGGAAAGAACATGCTCAACATAAAAAAAGAAAAATGCTTAGAATGCGGAGAATTAGTGCAAAAATACAACCTAAAAAACCACTTAAAAAACCACGAGCTTGAAAAAGTGAAAAAACAAGGTTAAAAAAAATGATCCCTAAGAAACAACAACCTTATAACAAAAAAAGGCCACTACCTAGAACGGCACCAAAAAGACCACCAATAAAACCAATAAAGGTACCAAACGAACCAAGAACCATAACAGTATTCAGGGTTCAAAATAGCATTAATAAAACTATAGCAGAACTATTAGAAACTATCGGAAAATTACCAAGCAAATTAAACCCTGAAGAAAGGAAAAATAGAATAAAAAAAATAGTAGAACAAACTTTAATAAAAAACGAACAAGAAATTTTAGATGGAATTGAATTAAGTATTTATTATAGAGGAGATAGTGGTCATACAATAATACCTGCAAAAAGTTTTCTAAAAGAAGAATATAAAACAAAAAGACAAAAAAATGCAGTACTTAAAGAAATAATAGAAGCCTTAGCAAACTACTTTTTAAGCAAAAGAGGAATCTAAATTTGCCGTTTTATAGCTTGCCAATATTTATTCAATAAATTTATATAAAATTTATATATTTACTTCAACATAATATCTGCGGCTTCTGAAATGTTTTTAACTTCAATAACTTTTATTTTATAACCTTGCTCTTCCAAATAGGTTTGTAAATCGATTTTTTTAGGAACATAACGATTCCTTATGATTGTATAACTTCCTTTTCTTGTTGACTCTGAAATTTTTTCGTAATAAGTAAAGTCGCCTTGACCATAAGGCACTAAAAATATTGAAATGTTGTTATCGGCAGCGGCTACTGCTTTTTCTAATATACCTCCTACTTGGCCTATAGAACCATCTGGCAAGATAGTGCCTGTTAAAACAACATCTTTCCTAACTTCTTTGCCTTGTATTGCTGCAATGGTTGCAATAGTAAAAGCCGCACCAGCACTTGGGCCACCTATTAAATAAGCCTGGGTTTCTTTTACCGAATACAAGACATCGTTTTGAGAAAGACTTTTTTTTGTATAATTTTGTGCTACTTGAGAGGCAACTTCAAGAGAATATTGAGTGTCAGGCTCAACAAAAGGATTGATTGAAAGCAGAATTTTGCCAGAACCTACAATTATTTCTACTTCGCCTAAGCTTAAAGAGCCTTCACCGTCAGAAGTAACAGCCGCTATATTTACAGAAGAAGACGCCTTAGTAGAAGTAGTTAAGGCAACAAAACTATTTGATTTCGTTTGTAAACTATTAAAAGAAAGACCTAAGACAAAACCTAAAACAAAGAAACTCAACATAACTATTATTAGCAAAACAAAAAAAAGAAAGTTAGGAAATTTGTGTGCTTGACTTGTTTTTTGATTATTAATACTATCAATTTGTGTCATAAGTAAAAGATTTTTAAGAAAAGTTTAAACAAAAAACTCAATTTTCTACATAATAAATTTTTTTGTAAAATCTTAAATTCAAACAAAAAACAAATCACCATTCAATTAGTCAAAACAATTCAAAACAATAATACAAATCTTGATTAAAATTTCAAAAATTTCACAAAATTTCCCTCGTAGAAATTCAGTATAAGGTTTCTTATACTGCAAAATTAACAAAAATTTAGTATTTTTAGTCAAATTTGAATAAAATTAATGGAAGAATAGGGGTTTTCAGGAAAAATAGAACGAAAAATAATCAAGAATAACCAATTAGCAACAAAAAATTATTATGTATAAAATTAAATTAAATAGAAAATTAAAACAAAATAAAAAGCAAATATTAGTGTTGCGTATCACTTTCAATTGAAACGTTAGAAGAATCTTTGAACTCATTACTTTCAATTTTTTTCTTTTTAATTTTCTCAAGAATTTCATAATAAGAATCAAGCACGTCTTTCATTTGAAGTTGTCTTTTAAGACCAAGCCTTGCGACTTCCTCAAAATAAAGACTTAAAAGCCTTAAGGCTAATTCTTCGTCGCTCAAACTCACTTCTTTCACCTCTTTTGAAACATTAACATGACTCAAATTATGTATAGAATCTTTGGTCGTGGCTAAAAAATTAGTAGTTGTAACAGGCACTTCTTTTACTATAGTCTTAGTAACTATTTTTGGTTTTGTCGGCACTTTTTTTATTATTGTCTTTGTAATTACTTTAGGTTTTTGTTTTATTTTTTTGGTTTTAATGATGGTTTTTACACGGGTTTTTATTATGGGTTTTCCTTTCAAATAGGCTTTCCAAAGCTTAGTAGCTCTATTAAAACTTACGCCTTTTAACAAATGCCTTCGCATGAAAAGGTTATATTCAGACAATTGTCTCTTAGTCTTCTTTTTAGTTTTTGACAATTTCTGAATTTGTGTTTTTAGTCTTTCT
>JAWANB010000036.1:0-8100 GCA_038895675.1 Candidatus Iainarchaeum sp. | reverse complement strand
TTGTAAATAACTCCTTTAATTTCTTCTATTTTGTCTTTGGCGTGTTTATAGAAGTATGCTAAAAAAAATCTGTTTGTTATTTCTTCATCATCCTCTATCATTTTTTTTGTTTTTTCTAAGTCGAATCCATAAACCTCTTCCATAAGATTAGTGAAACCTAATATTCCCATGTCGAAATACCAATTACCCGTAAATTCTAATGGTTGATTTTGTTTTGTTGTAGTTATTACATTTTGTGTATTCATTTTCATCTCACCACGTTTATGAATCCGAAGCCAAGTGTGTTTCTTTCGCCAAAGCCGGCGTCAATTCCAAATTCTAGTATTTGTTTTTGATTTTTTGTTAGTGTTGTAAACTCAAATTCCCAAACACTACCATGTAGTGGAATAGTTTTTCCATTTTCTACTATTTCACTTATTGTTTGTTTTTTGAAATAAAAAAATTCGAAAATGCGTTTTTCTTCAACTTTGGTTCCATTATATTCTTCATATTTTTTTATCAAATTTTCTTCAAGTTGTTTAATAAAAGCATTAAAATCAACTTCTGGTCTCCAATAAAGATAAGGTAAATTACTTGTGATTCCATAGTTAGAGTAAGCGTATTGAGGAATTCGCATTACGATCGGCGTTGCTGTAATTAGTTTAAGTTTTTGTGGTAATTTTACTTTGATTGATTTTACGCTGGATATTTCAAAGTTAACATCTCCAATGCTAAAGTCATTTAGGCTTTTTATCTTTTTTTCAATAATAGTAATTAGTTCTTCATTTGGAGAACTAATAATCCACTGCAACTCATCTTCTTGATTGATTGTTTTAGGAAAGTCTCTTTTTTGCTTATTTTTGTTTGGTTTAAAAAAGTTTGAAAAGCAAAAAAACTTGTAACTTTTTTTGTCGTGCAAGTTTTCAAAAGGAGTTCCAAGAAGTTGATTATAAATAAAGCCTTGAGTTTTATGTGGTTCAATAGCAGAGTAATCAAAAGAGCATCTTGCTTTTAATTTGCATAATAATCTCATTTTTTTCATCTCGATTATTTTTCTTAAATTTATTCTTTTTTTCAAACATATTTTAATGATTTTGAGAGTTGATTTCCAGTGCGTAATTTGAAAATACATTTAAAAACCTTTCTAACTAATTAAAGTGTAAAAGTTAATGGGGGTGTATTTTTTTGAATAAGGTTTTCAGAGTCTTTGGAATAATGGCCTTAAGTTTGGCATTTATTTTGCCTATGGCTTTAGGCGCTACGGTTGATCAAATAACTATTGATAATAAGTTGCATTGGATAGGCGGTGGCACTATTCAAAGAGTTGATTCTAATGCTATTTTTGGCATAATGAATTTTACTAAAGCTAATATGTCTTTGGTTTTGCCATCTAAGAATGCTCAATTGAGTCCTATTGGAACTTACTTTATGCAATATCAGGCAACTTACAATGATGCAGTTTTATCAATCAATGACAATAATCCTGTTGATTGTGATGCTGATGCTAAATTCCATGGAACAGCAAGTTATGTTTCTTTGCCTAACCAGGTTAACAAGTTTGTTGTTTTCATGGGTGTTGTAAGTGTCACTCCAAAGACGTGCAATGTTGCTCCTTTTTCGTTCGTTGTGACTGGAAAAGGAACAAGTTTTGAACAATAAGGTGGTTTAGGACTTTGTAAAGGCAAGTCTTTGCAAAGTCTCATTTCTATTTTTTATTTTTTAAACTATTTTTGGTGTTCTCTTTCTATATGGAAATTTTCGTGCTAATCTTTGATTTACTTTTCTTCTTGTTCTTTTTATTTGTTTTATATAGCCCTATTTCTTTAAATTGCACGTTGCAATTTCTTTGACATAGTCTTTTTCAAAGAAATCAAGTATATCTATCTTCTTTTATTAATGGAAAGCTACATGCAAGCATTCGCATTTCTAAGTCTATTATTCTTTCTATGTCTTTTTTGCTAACAGCCTTTCTAAACATTGTCCTATAAACTTCTTCTTTGTGTTTCATTTTATCTAATTCTTCTTTAGATAGTTTTTCAAGTTGTTCAAAAAAATTCTGTTGCTGTGTTTTCTTCAACAAACCATTTTTGTTTTGGAATTAACGAGATTTTTTGAACCAATAATTTCTTTTGGATTTCTATTCTCGTTTGGCGATAACTCTCTCTTGTTTAGATATTTTGGCGATACGTGTATCTTCTATTTTATATTATTTTGCCAATAATGTATCCTGTTCTTTATCCAAAGCAATTTTGTCTTTCAATACTATTAAATTTTGTTTTTTGCTATTGTTTTTTTTATGTTGGCTTCGTTGTTTGAAAAAAAAGATAATGGTTTGATTAGGTGTACTGCTTGTAAGCAGTATTGTTTGATTAGTAATAACCAAACTGGTATTTGTGGTGTAAGAAAGAATGTTAATGGCAATCTTTATTTGCTTGTTTATGGTAAGGCTTCTGCTGTTCAAGTTGATCCAGTAGAGAAAAAGCCTTTGTTTCATTTTTTGCCTGGCTCTGAAATTTTTTCTTTAGGGACTTTGGGTTGTAATTTTGCTTGTAGTTTTTGTCAAAACTATGATATTTCTCAGGCTACAAGGGAATTGAAGTTAAAGTTTTTGGATAAGAATGAACAGCAATTGAGGCTTGCTGAATTAACTGATTATGGTCAGTGGCTTGAGCCTGAGCAAATAGTAGGTTATTGTGTTGAAAATAACATTCCTTCTGTTGCTTTTACTTATAACGAGCCTGCAATTTTTTTTGAGTATGCTTTTGATACTGCAAGGCTTGCTAAAAAGTCCGGGCTAAAAAGTGTTTTTGTTTCTAATGGTTATGAGTCAGATGAAGCCTTGTTAAAAATCAGGCCTTACCTTGATGCTATTAACATTGATTTGAAGGCTTTTAGTGAGGACTTTTATTTGAAGACTTGTAGGGCTAAGTTGGCTCCTGTTCTTGAAACAATAAAAAAGGTTCATGAGCTTGGTATTTGGCTTGAAATAACTACTTTAGTCATACCTGGCAAAAATGATTCTGAAAAAGAATTAAGCGATATTGCAGAGTTCATTGCGAGTATTGATAAAAACATTCCTTGGCACGTTACTAAATTTCATCCTGATTATAAGATGCTTGATGTAAATGAAACTCCTTTGGAGACTTTGGAATTGGCTTATTCTTTTGGTAAAAAAGCAGGTTTGAATTTTGTTTATGTTGGGAATGTTTCTTCTGAGCATGAGAGTACTTTTTGTCCTAATTGTGGAAAACTTTTGATTAGAAGGAATTGGTATGATGTTGAAGTTTTAGGCATTAAAAATGGCAAGTGTGATAATTGCAAAACTAAAATTCCAGGCGTTTGGAAATAAGGCTCTAAACTTTTTATGTGTTTTTTTCTATTTTTTTTAATACTTTATGCCATTGTCTGTGCTTGCCCAAATGTAAAGCGAGGCTATTGTTTTGTATGGTTCCCATTTTTTTGCTATTTTTTCTACTTGTTCTTTGCTTGGTTTTTCTTTTAGGCTATAAGCTTTTTGCATCGCATTTATGAATCCTAAGTCTGTTAATGGTAAAACGTTTTTTCTTCCTAAGGAAAAAATCAGGAACATTTGTGCTGTCCATGGCCCTATGCCTTTGAGTTTTGTTAGTTCATTTATTATTTCTTCGTCTTTCATTTTTTGCATTGCTTTAAAATTTATCGTGTTTTCTGAAATTGCTTTTGCAAGGCTAATTATGTATTCTATTTTTTTTTCTGAAAGGCCCGCTTCTTTTAATGGTCTTTTTCCAATGGCGATAGTCGTTTCTGGTTTTATTTCATGTTTGTGTATTAGTTTGAACTTTTCATATATTTTTGAGGCTGCTTTCATTGATAGTTGTTGGAATATTATTGCTTGGCAAAGGCTTTCATAATAATTGTTTTTTTTTGTTAGTTTGATTGTGCCTATTTTTTCAATTAGTTTTGCCATTATTTTGTCTTGTTTTTTTAAATGGGTTATTGCTTTTTGCATGCATTTATTACTTTGAAGAAAAATAAAAAATTGTTTTTGTTGTTGTGTTTTCAAGTTTTATTTGAAGTGTTTGTTTAAAGGCTTTTTTTTCTAATGATTGTAGTCGTTTAGTTGTTTTTTGTTTTTTTGTCTGGTCTTTAATTATTTTTTCTTTAGTTTTTTTTAGGTCGTGTTTTAGTTTGTTTTGTGGTTTTTATTTTTTATTGGTTTTTTTTGTTATTTGTTACTTTCATTTCACTTTTTTTAGCACATTGGAAAGTGATTCTTTGTAGTGCATTGATTTTATTGCTTCTGCTATTAGTTTTGCTACTGAAACTACTTTTATTTTTTCTGATTTGAATTTGATTGGTAAGCTGTTTGTTATTATTACTTCTTTTATTTTGCTTTTTTCTATTTTTTCTATTGCGTTGTTTGCAAATATTCCATGAGATGCCATTACGTAAACTTCTTTTGCGCCTTTTTCAAGTAGTGCTTCTGTTGCATTTACTATTGTTCCGCCTGTGTTTATTTCGTCATCCACTATTATGCATGTCTTGTCTTTGACTTCTCCTATTACGTTCATTACTTCGCTTTCGTTTGGTTTTGGTCTTCTTTTGTCAACTATCGCCATTTCGCAGCCTAATATTTTTGCGTATGCTCTTGCTCTTTTTGAGCTTCCTACGTCTGGTCCTACTACTATAATGTTTTCTAATTTCTTTTTTTCTATATAACCTGTTAAAACTCCTGCTGCGTAGAGAAAGTCTGCTCTTATGTCAAAAAAGCCTTGTATTTGGTCTGCGTGTAAGTCCATTGTTAGTATTGCGTCTGCTCCTGCTGCGTGAATTAGTTTTGCTACTAACTTTGCTGTTATTGGTTCTCTGTCGTTTGCTTTTCTGTCTTGTTTTGCATAGCCAAAGTATGGGATTACGCATGTTATGTTTTCTGCTGCGGCTCTTTTTGCTGCGTCTATCATTATTAGTAGTTCCATTATGTTGTCGTTTTGTGGAGGTCCTGTGCTTTGTATTATGTAAATGTCTTTTCCTCTTACGCTTTCAAGGTAATTTGCGTACATTTCGCCGTCTGCAAATCTTTTTAGTTCTATTTTTCCCAGTTCTAATCCTAAGTTGTTTGCTATTTCTTTTGCTAACTCTGGGTTACCATTGCCCGAAAATATTGCTATTTGTTTTTCCATTTTAAGATTATATGCTTCAATTCGTTTTAAATAAGTTGCATTTTTTATTGTTTTTTCGTGTTTTGTATAACGTTTTCGACTTTTTTTAGGCTTTTTTTTGTGCATTTGTCCAATATTTTATATAAATTTATAGTATTCGTTTTATTAGGTGGTTGCCTTGAGGGTTGGTGTTTTGAAAGAAATTAAAGATAATGAGTTTAGGGTTGCTCTTACTCCTGACGGTGCGAGAAAATTGGTTGAGGCTAATGCTGAGGTTTTTGTTGAGAGTGGTGCTGGTGAAGGCGCTGGTTTTTCAGATGATGATTTTAGAAATGCTGGTGCTATTATTTCTAATGTAAAAGAGATTTTAGATAAGTGTGAGCTAATATTGAAAATCAAGGAGCCTGTTAAGCATGAGCTTTGTTACTTTAATTCTAAGCACACGATTTTCACTTATTTTCATTTTGCTTCAAATAAAGATCTCACAGAAGCAATGTTGAAGTCTGGTGCTAATTGTATTGCTTATGAGACCGTTACTGATGATAATGGTAATACTCCTTTGCTTTCTCCTATGAGTGAAGTTGCTGGGCGAATGGCTGTGCATGTTGGTGCTTATTATCTTGCTAAGCCTAATGGTGGTTCTGGTGTTTTGTTGCAAGGCATAACTGGTGTTAACCCGGGTAAGGTTGTTGTTTTAGGCGGTGGTTTTGCTGGCAGGAATGCTGTAGAGGTTGCTTTAGGCATGGGTGCTGAAGTAATCATAATTCAAAGGCCTGGCAGGACTTTTTCTGAGCTTGTTAGGCTTTTTCCTAAAGCTAAAGTCGTTGAGAGTAATGCTCAAAACATAGAAATGCATGTTACTAGTGCTGACTTGGTTATTGGTGCTGTTTATGTTGTTGGCGAAAAGGCTCCTAAGCTTGTTAGTGCTGAGTTGGTTTCTAAGATGAAAAAGGGTTCTGTTATTGTTGATATTTCTATTGATCAAGGCGGTTGTTGTGAGACTTCAAGGCCTACTTCTCATTCTAATCCTGTTTACAAGGTTTTTGATGTTATTCATTATTGCGTTGCTAACATGCCTGGGGCTTTTCCTCGTACTAGCACTTTTGGTATTACTAACGCTACTTTGCCTTTTGTCTTAAAGTTTGCTAAACTTGGGATTAAAGAGGCTTTGCTTTCTGATAAGCATCTTATGAATGGTGTTAATATTTGGCAAGGCATGTTAGTGAATGAGGGCGTTGCAAAAGCTCATTCTTTGCCTTTGTCCAAACTTTCTTTGGTTTAGCTAAATTTTGTTTGAAATAGTTTCTTTTTTTAAATTTTTTTAGGGTATTTATTTTGTTGGGGAGCAGAGCGACAGGCTGTCGGTGCTTTTTGCGCTGAGGAAAGTCCGCCCACACATTTAACACATGCGCTGAGAAGCGGCCTACAGGAACAGAAACGATACTCGTTTGAGTTGAAACGGCCTGTAGTGTGTGCAACTCCTTTTTGGAGGCTTAGTCGAATGCCTGTGCGCGCTTGGTCTTAATTGGCCAAAAGCTTTGGTTTGTGAGCTTTGCTTTCCTTTGGCTTTTTTGTCAAAGGTTTGCGGCGCAGAACAGAAGGCGGCTTATGCTCTGGACCCTTTTTTTTCTAAAATTAGTTTTTGTATTTTTCTAATTCTTGTAAGAATCTTTTTAGTGTTTTTGGCAAGTGTTCTGGTTG
The DNA here is from genome assembly GCA_038895675.1 of Candidatus Iainarchaeum sp. Classification (GTDB taxonomy): domain Archaea; phylum Iainarchaeota; class Iainarchaeia; order Iainarchaeales; family Iainarchaeaceae; genus CABMIU01. The sequence continues at coordinate 1,282 of JAWANB010000036.1, read as the reverse complement.
TGTTGAATATGTTTTTGCTGTAGCTTCTAATATTTCTTTTGTGGTTGCTTGTGTTTCTTTTGTTTCTTTTAGGGTTGTGTCTATTATTTGGTTTTTTGCTTTGGCTTTTTTGGCTTCTTTCCATTTTTTGAATAGTTCTTCTGCTCTTGCTGGGACTTGTGTTGGTTTTACTTTTAGTATTTCTGCTATTTCTTGTAATAGTTTTTCTTGTTTTTCTTCTTCTATTTTTGCTGCGTTTCCTGCAAAGTAGTTTATTCTTATTATTCCGTCTTGTATTTTTGTTGAATTAATTATTTTTATTTTTTCTAATTCTCCTAAATAGTTTGCGTGTGTGCCGCCACAAGCTTCAACGTCTTTGTCTATTGTAACTATTCTCAGGTTTCTTCCTGGCACGAAGCCTCCTTGGTATATGTGCATGCCGTATTTTTCTTCTGCTTCTTCTCTTGGCATTATTTCTTTTTTTACTGGTAAATTTCTTTTTATTTTTTGGTTGCAACAATTTTCTATTTTTTGTAATTGTTCTTGGCTTATTTGATCGTAGTGTGTTATGTCTAATCTTCCTTTTTCTAGTGTTTTTGCTGCTCCTGCTTGCCATACGTGTGGTCCTAAAACTTCCGAGGCGCACAAGTTTACTAAGTGTGCTGATGTATGATGTTGCATTAATTGTTTTCTTCTTTCAAAATCTACTTTGCCTTTAACAATTTGTCCTTCTTTTAGATTGTTTTCTTGCATCACGTGTATAATTATTTCTTCTTGTTTAAACACGTCTATGACTTTTTGGTTTTCTATGTAGCCAGTGTCGTGTATTTGGCCTCCTGATGTTGGGTAAAAGGCTGTTCTGTCTAAAATAACTATGTTGTCTTTTGAGTGAATTACTTTTGCTGTAAAATCTGTTAATTGCCAATCTCCGTAGTATAATATTTCGGTGGGTTTTAGTTCTGGCAAATTTATTTTTTCTTCTTTTTTTGTTTGAGTTTTTTGTTCTTTTTTTTCGTGTCTTTCAGCAAGTCTTGAGTAAAAGTCTTGGGTTTTCAGGTAAATTCCTTTTTCTATTAAAATTTTGTTTATTTCTTCTGGTCTTATTCCTTGTGAGTCGTAAAGGTTTAGTAGGTCTTCCATCTCATACTCTAAGTTGCCGTTCTTTGTGTGTTTTTTTATGAATGTTTCTATTACTTGTTTGGATTTTGTTTTGGTGTTAAAATATTTTTTTCTTTCGTTTTCTAATATTTCGTTCACGTTTTGTAAGTTGTGGCTTAATTCAGGATACATTGGTTTCAAGAAT
>JAWANB010000035.1:0-8265 GCA_038895675.1 Candidatus Iainarchaeum sp. | reverse complement strand
GGCTAAAATTGATTGGAAAAGTGATTCACTTGGTTCTGTTGAAGTGATTTTGAGTGATGTTTCTGGTTCTGAGGCTAAAAGTGTTTTGGGAAAAAATTTCTCGATATTAATTGAAAGAATTGGTGTAGAACGAGAGTTTGTTGCAAAAGCTTTTTTTATTCCAAAGCAAGGCGTTAAAGGAAAAAAGGCAGAGTTTTCTATAATATTTGACGCTGCTTTAGATACTTCAATTGGAGAACAATTAGTAGGTAGTTCTAATGAAATAAAGGCTGAAATTGATATAGTCAATCTTATTGATTGCATAAAGTTTTCTCCTGAGTTTCCTAAAATAAGCAAAAATTCTAATGATGTTGTTTTGGAAGTTGATAGTAGTGCTTGTGGTAATGTTGACATAGACTTTTCTTTTTGTAGAAATGATTCTGGCTGTTCTTCTGGTGCTGAAGGAAAAGTCGTTATTCAGCCTGAAGAATTTAGTTTAGGGCCATTATTGAGTAAAAAGAGAATTACTATAACAAGGCAGGAAGTTTCTGGTGCTTATGGTTTGAGTGTTTTTGTTAAAACTCCTGGAACTCAATTCAGAAAACTGAAAGTGATTGACCTAACAGTTGAGCCTTCTGTGGAAGATGCTTTTGAATTGAGAAGGTATGAAATAAACACTATAGGTATTGGCTCTAAAGATTCTACTGAGATAATAAACAAGAGACTTTCCGAGTTAGTTTCTGTTGATGCGAGTGTTTGTGATTGGGGTCATGCTTCTGAGTTACCTTGGTTTGACTTTGCTGGAGCTGGAAAGGGAGCAATAACTTTTGCTTTGTCAAGCATTGTTCCTGCTATGAAGGCTTCTAAGTTGGCTGCTCAAAAAACTGCTGAAAACGCCGGGTCTGTTGTTAAAGCAGCACAAGATTCTGGAAAAGTGGCTAACGCTTCTGTTGCTTTAGATTCTGACAATTTAAAGGTTTTGTGTGATAGGGTTAAGGTTCAACAAAGTAATGTTCAAGCAATGATAAGCTCTTGTTCTTCTCCTGAAATACAAGGTTTGGGTCAAGCGGCTTATGGATTATTGGTTGATGCTTTGGCTGAGTGTGATTCTTTAATGGTTAAGGAACAAGCGACAAAAGAAGAAATGAACAAGGCAATTAATTATTATGATGAAATTCCTGTTCAAGGGGTTTCTGGAATGGTGTCTGAAAAAAAGGCAAAACATGAATATGCTTACTTTGCTGATAATTCTTACATCATACCAGTCTCTTTGGGTATAGGTGCTGTTGGGTTTGGTTTGGCTAAAGTAATTGCTAATTATGCTCAAAAAAAGACTGGAATTGCTTTGATTGTTGCAAAACTCGATGCGGCTGCTGCAAAAATTGCTTCTGCTAAAGCTCTTGCGACAAAGAACTTTCCTAGTGGAGACACTTGTGTTATTTCTGCTTCTAATGCTTTAATGCATGTTGAAATGCTTTCTTCTGATTTCAAGGCTTATTCTTCTGGCTCTTTGGCTAAGGCTTCTGCTGATGTTTCTTCTTTCCAAAGCTCTAATTCCGCTGCTTCTTCAGCTGTTGATTCTGCAGGTAAAAGTGTTGCTCCTGCTGTAAATTCTGGAAAATCTTTTTTTACACCTACAACAATAGTTGCGACGTATACTTTAACTGGATTCTTTTTGGGTGGAATCTCAACAAAATTGTTTGGAAAGGATCCTTGCAAGGAAAGACACGTTGCTAACTTGCCTGACTATGTAATTAATTTGCTTGAAAGTCCAGAAATAGGCTCTGATAAAGAATTCTCTGCTAAATACGATTTGAAGTCTGCTAAAGTTCTTGGTAATTATAATGAACAAAGAATGAGTGTTATTTTTACTAACAATGGAATAAAAAATCAAGAACCAATTTACAAAACTTTGAGTTTTAATGCTGTACAACACTTACATGCTAATCCTACTTATGTTGATAAAGGCAATTCGTCTTTTGGACCTTTTAACGTTCCTGACAAAGAAACTTTAAGATTAGAGCAAAAAATTAGAGTCAAAGTGAATACGATGGAAAAAGACCAAAAAATGCCTGAATTGTCTAAAGACACAATTGCTTGTGAATCTATGAATAGAATTGGCAGGACAGGTAGAGGCGCTTTGCCTAAAATAAAGTTAGGTTGGGGTTTTTCAGACATAAGCATTAATGATTGTGTTCATGGTAAAGGCGAGTTTTATTGTGATGCAACTCAATTTAGTATAATGCTTAGTAAAAGGCTCAAAGCTTTGGATGAATTTTTTGCAAAAAACCAAAACCTAAAATGCCCACAAAATCCACTAAAGACAGACTATGAAAATGTCTCGAGGTCTCTTGGAGTTGAAAATTTAGAGGAAAGCGAAGGTTGTTATATTCAGGACTTTTCCGAATTTTTGGATAATAAACCTGCTTTAGCCGTTTTGATAGAGGCTAATAAGGACAATATTTCTTGGACAAACGAAATTCCTGACTTGAAAACTTTTGAAGAAATGATAATGTTCAAAGGACTCTTAATGAAAGACTCTTTTTCAGAGGACTTTATAAGAGACTTTGCTTTGCACTATTCTTCTCAAAGGTTTTTTGATACTGACAAGTGGTTTACAGAGCTCGGTCTTGGAAATTCAAAAAAATATGGTATTGCCGACTTGTTCTTTTCTAACAAAATTTCTTTTTCAAACAGAGGCTTTGAGTCTTATGCTTTGCCTTCTCCAGGGGTTTATGAAGTTTATTTGAAACTTGCTTTTGAAAATGGAAAAAGATTTTTCAAAGATTCTGGAGAACCAAATGTTAATGTTAGAGTAGAATTAGAGTTTTTGAATGAGCCTGAATTTAATTCTATATTCTATTACTTGCCTTTCAACGGCAACGTTGGTTTAACGAACAATTCTTTTGACAGACAAAACTACGGAGTTGCTTTTGAAGGTGATGAAATACTAATTGATTCTTCTACACAACCACTAAAGTCTCTCAATAGTAGTCCTTCAAATGCACCAAAGGTTGAGATAGAAAAAGACACGAGCTTTTTTGGATTAAATGCTTCTTCAAAGACAAGAGGAGTGTTGTTAGGAGTTGAAAGAACTAGCGACGGAGCAAAAGTCAGGTTTTCACCTTCTTACGCAATGCCTATAATAATGAAGGTTCAAAGTGAAAAGGGAAAAGAAAATAGTGCTTTTTATTCTTTCTCAAGCTCTGACCAAACAGTTGATGTTGGTTTTGTTTCTTCTTACTGGAGCGGCTTTGGAAATTGTCTTGACCCACAAGGAAACATTGTTTACAAGTCTTTTGAAGAAAAACCCGATAGAGCAGCAAGTCAAGAAGACTATGTTAATGATTGGAAAAACTCTTATGCTGTTGACTTTGGTTTTGCACAATACAATGGCGACACCTACTTGAAAACTATTTATTATACTAACCCAAAAGAATCTTTTTCCTTGAAAGCACAAAGCCAAAACGTGTCTTTTATTACCCAGTATTATTCAGGCAATGAAGTTAGTTTAAGTAATAACCAAGAAAAGCAAGTTCAAACAATGCAAGACATTTTCAAGTTAGTTGAAGCAAAAGAGGTTTGTGTTACAGGCTTTGGACAAAAAACAGAGTTCTTTTATAATCCAAAAGCAATATATGAAAAGAACAATAAGTTAATTGAATTTGAAAAAAGTCTTGAAGGTGGTAAAAATTGTATTGGTTATCAATAATTTTTGTTTCTTCTGTGTTTGAGTTCTTCAACGACTTGAATTTGATAGTAAAAATATTTGCAGCCATGATGCTAATTAATTGGATAAAAAACCATGTTGGTACAGGAATGTTAGGGATAGTTCTAATGATTGCAATAGGATTTTTTGTGCTTTTTGACGGATGGGCTTTGTTTGGGCCAATTTATGTTCTTTACATGTTGCTCATGTTTGGTTTGAGTGGAGTGCTAATAGACTTTTTCTTTATCAGCCAAGGAGGCCCACCACAAATTAATAACATAGATAGTCCAATATCTCACGGCATTGATGTTAGGGAAAAAAGAATGCAACATATTCAACACAGGCCACATGGTATAATGAGAAGGTGAAAAGTTGGATAAAAATGGTTTAAACCAAAAAGGACACATATTGTTTATAATATTGGCAGGCATATTAGTCTTGGCTATTTTGCCTGTTATTTTTTCAAGCATTTTTTGGGAAGTTAAAATAGTTGCACAAGTAATAATGATTTTTGCTATTTACATGACAGTAAGAAGTTTTTTAGGCTCTGGGCCTTTAGTCCTCGTGGTTTCTGCAGTGCTAATTTACTTAATGGTCTTCAAGTGGTTTGAAATATTTCTTTCACTTTACGTATTACAAACTCTGCTTGGCTTAGGCTTTATTTCAACAATAATTTGGGGTTTAGGAACTCAACTGAGAAGGTAAATTGAAACATATTTAAGTTAATTCGCTCATTATTATTATATGGTTTTTTTTCTTGCTTTTCTTGACGACCTTTGGGTAATTTTAGTATTATTTTTTTTCCTTTGGATTTTTGGTTGGGCTAAAGAAAACATTGGTTCTGCAGCGTTGGCAGCACTTTTTGCAATTATTGTAGTTTACTTATCATTCTATAAGTATCCTTTTTTGGTTTGGATTTTGGTTGGGCTTTTCTTGTTACAAACTGCAGGGAAAGAATTTATTGCTCAACTAAACCCTTTCAGCAAAGACGAGTTAAGGTAAAAGACAATAAGAAAATACTAAAAGAAAAGCTTAAGTTTTCTTATCTTATTACATTATTTTTGTTGGTGATGCTTTGGATACTTTCACTTTTTTGCTTACAATACTATTCATGTTCATGGCTATCCAATTTGGCCAAACATGGATAGTGCTTGGCATTTTGGTTATTAGCATTATTTCTTCTAAAGAATTTTCAACAATAGTAGCACTCTTGATTTCTACTATAGTTCTTTATTTCATATTCTTTTCCGGAAACTCTGATAACCTTTGGGTTCCTGCAATGTTTGGGCTAATAATATTGGCTATTCTTTTAGGTAACAAACCTGAAGAACAATCGCCTTCTGGTGGTTTTGACATGTTTGGCGGTTATGGCGGTTATGGTGGATTGGGGAGCATTGGATGAGTTTTTTAATAGCTGAGTTTAACATGAATTTTTTAACAAGCTTATTATTCATGTTCTTCTTATTCGTAATTTTTAGTTATTTACTCATTGCCCTAATTTCTTTTGTGAAAAGTATTTTTAGTGCGTTTTTTGAAATAGCAAAAAGCGAATCAGAAAAAGTGGCTTCTGCAAAAACCAAGTACATTTCTGGAAAAAAGTATGCTGAAGAATACCTAAAAACCCTTGGAAAAGAAATGGGCAAAGGAGAAAAAGCGAAAGCACAAAAAAAACTTTTGCCACCAATAAAATTATCTTTATCCACTTTTGCTTCTATGGCTGACAATCTATTGCAAGGAATCTTAAAATTGTTAAAAAAATAAAAAAGTGCAAAAAAATATTAACCAAAAAAGTAAAACTAACACATAGAATGGTAAAAACAAACAAGAAGTGTCTTCAAAAACCTCAAAAAAAGTATTTCTGCAAAATACACTTAAAAGAAATATTTAATAATCACTAAAAATAAATTATTTTTGATCTTAATGAAAATTACTTTTAGATTATTGGCATTTTCTTTAATTTTTTTGTTTTTTAGTTTGACTTTTGCACAAGAGGGAGCTCAAAAATTAGAAGTAGCGGATTGCTTTGACTATTACTTTTTTGGTAGTGTAAAGCTACATTTTTACCCTGAACTGCCTACAATAGCTGTTGGAAACAAGTTAAAGTTTACAGGCTACGTTAGAAACCAAGCAGGGCATCCAATAGTTGATGGAATTGTGTTAGCAAAAATAATGCGAATGACTGATTTTACCCAAACTGAAGGCCCAAGCATTGTTGCTGACCAATTCATTGCAATAGAAAAAATTTCTTTAGCTCCAAACATGCAAAAAGAATATTCTTTTTATTGGCAAGTGCCTACATACTTGAAGCCAGGCAAGTATGTTTTAGCGACTTACTTTATAGCTGAAAAAAAGTTTAATTATTCAGGACTTTCTTTTACTGAAGACGTCGTTGGCTCATTATCAGAATTTAGTGTTGTTAATAATGAAGTAAAGGAATTTGTTTACTTTGACAGGTCAAAAGTCTTTTTGAACGACAAAAAACATAATTTTGTAGGTTTTATTCCTGAATTTGGTCCCACAGAAAAAGTAAGAGTTAAATTAAGCCTCGTGAATGAAACTAATGAAAAACAACAAATACCTATAAAATGGAAGCTTTACAAGTGGGATGGAGCAGATGAACAAAACCTACTCAAAGAAAAAAATGAATTGATTCAAATTAATGCAAAAGAAACGAAAGAATTAGGTTATACAATAACTGAAACCAACGAACCTGTGTTTTATTTGATGGTTGAAGCCAATTACAATGACGCAAAGTCTATTCTTGGCATAAGGTTTGCAAGAGCAGGAATAGATAAAGTAAGAATTAATTCTCCAGGCATTTATGGTTATCCTATAGAAAAACAACATTTTTCTAAAGTATTTACTTGTGTTCATGGCATGAATGAAAGCCCAGTTGTGAACGACAATAAATTGATTATGGAGCTTGTTGACAAGGAAGGCAAAGTTTTAGGCAGTTGGTTTTACGAAGGCCCAATTACTGGCTCAATGATGGGTTTAGTAGGTGATGTTAAAACAACCGATTTTGTTTCAAACTTTACCATAAAATCAAAGCTTTACCACAAAAACATGCTTGTTGATTCTTCAACCTTAAATTTTAATTGTAAAGAAATAGACCCAACAAAATGTGAGCCACAATTGACTGCTAAAACTAATTTGATAGCGCAACAACCAAAAGAAAAACAAAAAGACAATAATGGACTCTTAATTTGGTTTATTAGTGCAGCAATAATATTCTTAATAATCGTTGTAACTTACTTTTTATTTATGCAAAAACCAAAAGAATTTGCCTACGGAATACTCTTATTTTCAACAATTACACTAATTTTCTTTACGAGTATTCCTAACGCAAACGCCGAAACAAAAATTTGGAGTTATACCACTAACAAGTATCAAGTATGGGGAAATACTGATTTATCAGACAACGTTCCTGATGTAATAATAGACAACACGAACATTCAAATTACTTATGAAGGAAAAACAGAGATAGAAATTGATCCAACAAATAAAGCTATTTTAAAAAGTGGGTCAATAGTTAAGTTAAATGCTCCTAAAAAACTGATTTTTACGCCTACTGACTTTGGACCAGATGATAATGATGCAGACAAAACAATATATTGGACTACCACTGGCAAAAGAAATGATTCACCTTTTGGCTATTGGAAAATTAACGCAGTACCTCCAAGCGGAGATTTTAAGGATACTGATAGAATAATAGACTCTTTAAAGTTATGCACTTTGGGATGGAGTCGCCCTACTACCCCAAAAATAACAGATCCAGACTATTTACCACAAGGATACATTATTCAAGCACCTTACGTAAAAAAAGAAAAAGAAATCAAAGCTTTATTCGAAGAAGAACTACCAAAATGCTTTCAAGAAGGCGGTTCTATAATGGTCTCTTTTTACACACCAGTTTCTGTAAATCCGCCAAAAGTAACAATAACTCATGAAGGCACTGCACCAAGAAGTTGTAATGCTGACGGCACGGAATGTACAATAACAGGCACTGGAGAATTAATAACAAAATTCATTTTTAGTAGTACGACAGGAAATCTTTATGTTGGAATTCAAATAAAGGAAAAAGAAAAATATGATTATAGGATTATTGAAAACTTCCAAGTACCAGAGATAGTTATAGAGCACAAAGTTACTTTTGAAGGAACACTGCCTGCCAATGCACCGCCAACTACTCCTAATGTTTCTCCTTGCGGAACAACTATTTACCAAGGAGACATTATAAATTACACTGCAACTTCAACTGACCCTGACAATGATAAAATAAGATTCCAAATAGACTGGGATAATGATGGTATTTTTGACATGTTTGCGCCGGAAGGCTTCTCAGTAAATTCAGGACAAGGTTATAGTTTTGGAAAAATGTGGACTACACCAGGCTTAAAAACTTTCAAAGTGAGAGCAGAAGACCAATACGCTAATACTTCTAATTGGGCAACATGCTCAACAAACGTTTTAGAGTACAAAGCAACTGCAACGTGTGGAACAGGAAAAGTATATGAAGAAATAACTTTAACTGCAAACGTCATTGGAGGCCAAGGACCATATACTTATGAGTGGAC
>JAWANB010000034.1:0-8852 GCA_038895675.1 Candidatus Iainarchaeum sp. | reverse complement strand
AAAGCCTACTAATAAAACTAAAAGATAGTTTAGTATCATGGTATTGTTTTGTAAATTAACAAAATTTTTTTCACCAGCGATTGAATAAGTGTCTATTGTCCCAAAATTTAGTAGGTTGAAGATAATTAAGCTTATTATAGGTATTAGAAAAGTCGTCATGGCATAGAAAAAAGCATTTTTGTTTTTGAATAACAAAACCGCAAAAAAAGGCAGGACTATTATAGGATTAGTTATTCTAAACCAAAAAGTTAAACCAAATAATAAGCCTGCTATTGCTAAAGATTTTTTTGTTTGTAAAATGTAAAAGTATATGCCTAATAGTAATAAAGCAATACTAATTGTTTCAGACATTAGTGTTCTTGAATAGTAAATTAACGGAGGGAAAAAAAGAAAAAAAACAGAATAAAAGAGCTTTATTTTCATTTTATGAAGAATCAATAAAAAGGCAAGCCAACCAAGCAAGTGCCCTATTATTCCGCTCAAAAAAACAAAACCAAAGCCTATTTTTACAAACGGCATTAGCCACAAGCTTTGTCCTAAAGGGAAATAGCTCATGAACTTGTCATTCATTTGCCTTAAATTATATGCATCTAAATGGTTTTCTTCGTATAACTTGCCATTAGCTAACAAGTATGCTTGTGCCAAGTAAGTTTTTGAGTCGCTTGTCTCAAAGTATGGCGGGTAAAAAATAATTGCAATAAAAAGGTACAATGCTAAAGTCTCTATCAAATATTCACTTTTAGCATTTTTTGCTATTTCTTTCAAGTCATTAATTACTTCATTCAACATTTCCCAGCACGTTTTTTTCTTTTTCTTCTGACCATTCAAGTTCTTTCTTTTTTTGTCTCATTGCTTTTATCATTTTGCTTTGCAATTTTTCGTTGAAAAACTTTATTATTTTTTCTGCTATTTGCTCAGGTTTTTTTGGTTCTACTAAAAATCCATTGAAATTGTTTTCTATATGATCTGGATTTCCGCCAACATTAGTTGCTAGTATTGGCAAGTCAAAGCCAAAAGCTACCCTTATTATTCCGCTTTCGCTTATGTCAATGTAAGGCAAGGCTATTATGTCTGAAGCTGTAAAGTAAAGTGGCACTTCTTTGTCTGGTATGTATCTATCTATTATTTTTATGTTGTCTTTCACCCCTAAATCACTTATCAGTTTAAAGTATTGTTTTTTGTCTTCCCAAAATTCTCCTACTATTAACAGAAATGCGTTGCAACTTTGTTTTATTTTCGGCATTGCTTGAATCAAATATTTTAAGCCTTTATACTCCCTCACAAATCCAAAAAAAAGTATTATGTTTTTGTCTTTAAGTCCAAGAAGTTTTTTTGCTTGCGCTTTAGTTAATGTTTTGTTTTTTGCAATACTATAAATAGGTTCTAAGTAAAGTCCTATTTCTTTTGTTGGATAAAGTTTTGTAAGTTTTTCTTTGTCAGAGTTTGACATTGCAATAAGCCTGTTCATTTTTTCAAAAAAAATTTTGGTTAGAATCGTGTTTATTGTATTCTTTATTGTTTTGAAATTTCCTTCTTCGTGTGGAAAAACATTTTGGCAAATAGCAATTTTTTTTGCGTTGGTTAGAATGCTAATAATAAAATAGCAAGGAAACAAAAAAGTGGTCCACCATTGGAATATTATTACTTGTGGTTTTGTTTCATTAATTTTTTTTGCTGTCTTAACCCAGTTGATTGGATTAATAGAATCTAATAATTGGTTTTTCTTTGTTTCTTTTTTTTCTTCTACAAATTTTCCTGGATAAAGAAACTTTGGGAAAAGTCTTTTGAAAGAAATTGTTATTACTTCATTTTTTTTTGACAGATTTTGCACTAAAATTTCGTTCGAGTGTGTTATTCCGCCTCTTATTGGTTTTAGAGGGCCTATAATAATTACTTTCATTTTTAGTCACTATGTTCCCAAGAATTGTCAAAAAGGTACATTGTTATTTGACTTTTTTGAGCAAGCTTTGGCAAGACGTCATATTCTAATGTTCCGTTGGTTGGAAAATAGTCTAACGCTTCTACTTCAAAAATCATTATTCCGGAGTTTTGAATGTTAGTAGGGTTTTTCGCTTTATATTCAAAGCTCACTATTGTGTTGTCTTTGACTTTTATTGCGTCAGTCATTTCTGATTTTTTTGTTGTCAATGTTATAGCCATAGTGCATAATTTGTTTGAGTTGTTGTGTGTTTCAAGCATTTTCTTTAAGCTAATATCACACCTAACATCAGAATACACAACAAAAAATTTTGTTGTAAGTAAGTTTTCAGCCAACTTTATTGCTCCTGCAGTGCCCAAATTTTTTTCTTCTTTTAAAAAAATATGATTTTTGTAAAATGTTTTATTTGAGCTTATTATTTTTGATAACATTTCGTTGTTTTTTGCTCCGGCAATTATTAGTTCGCTTACTTCTGCCTCTTCTAATTTATTTAAAGTATATTCTATGTTTTTAGGTTCTATTTTTTTTCCGCCTAAAAGTATTGCCTTTGGTTTGACGTTTGTTAAAAATTGATTATTGATCAAATATTCTATTGCTTGAGACCTATTTTGAATATTATTTTTTCCTATAGTTGCATCCACTTTTTTTAGCGTGTTTTCGTTTAGAGAAATAGTTATTCTTTGTTTCATGTCAATATTGCGTAAAAAACTAATATAAATATTTTGTATGAAGAGTTATTACATCGTATGATAAATTTTAACTTGTTTTTGGTTGGTGTTTTAGTTGAGTTCTTTTAGTGTTTATGCTGGCAAAAAAGTTTTGGTTACTGGTGGTGCCGGCTTTATTGGCTCTGCTTTAACGATTTCTTTAGTTAATGAAAATGCAAATGTTGTTGTTTTAGATAATTTTGTAAGCGGAAAAAAAACTTTTTTGGAACCAATTATTAAAGATGTTAGAATTGTCGAAAAGAGCATTTTAAGTAATGACCTTGCTGATCTATTTAAAAAAGAAGAATTTGATTTTGTTTTTAATTTGGCTGCTTTGCCTTATATTCCTAAATGCTATTCTATGCCTAAAGAGTTTTTTGAAGTCAATACTTTAGGAGCTTTAAACGTGCTTTTGGCGTGTAAAGAAGCTCAAGTAAAAAGAGTTTTGCATTACTCGACTTCAGAAGTTTATGGTGGAGCTCAAAGAATTCCTATGGATGAACATCACCCTTTAAACCCTGCTTCTACTTACGCTGCAAGCAAAGTAGGTGCTGACAGGCTTTGCTTTACTTTGTATTATGAACAAGAAATACCTGTAATAATTTTGAGACAATTCAACGTTTTTGGACCAAGAGAAACACACCCTTATATTATTCCTGAAATAATTTCTCAACTATCCAAGTCTTCGACTTTAAGGCTCGGAAACATAAATACAAGACGTGACTTAACTTATGTTGAGGATGCTGTTAGAGCTTCAATGTTGCTAATGTTAGAAAAAAAGGCCGAAGGACAAGTTTTTAATGTTGGGACGGGAAAGGATTATAGTGTTCTTGAAATGGCAGAAACAATAGCAGACTTAATGTCTATAAAAAACCTCAAAATTGTTTTGGACGAAAAAAGGTTAAGACCATTGGATGTTGAAAGACTTCAGGCAAATTATTTTAAGCTCAATCAATTGACTGGTTGGTATCCAAAAACAAGCTTTGAAGAAGGGTTAAGAAAAACGATAGAGTGGTTCAATGAGAACGGAAAAAAATGGCCTTGGGAACATTGAATCGACCTTTTCAAGTTTTGGTTATAAAAATAAATTCAAGATTCCTTTGTACAAGCCTTTGCTGAACGGCAATGAATTAAGGTATGTTTCACAATGCATTACAACTAATTGGGTTTCTTCTCAGGGTTCTTTTGTTGAAAAGTTTGAAAAAAATTTTTCTAAATACGTTGGCACTAAATACGCTTCCTCAACTTGTAATGGCACTACTGCCTTGCATTTATCTCTATTGGCTTTAGGTATAGGCAAAGGTGACGAAGTTATTGTTCCTGACCTAACGTTTGTTTCAACTGCAACGAGCGTCATACATGCTGGCGCAAAACCTGTTTTTGCTGACATAGATGAAAAAACTTTAAACATTGATCCGCAAGACATAAGAAAAAAAATAACTAAAAAAACAAAAGCCATAATTCCAGTACATCTTTATGGCAGACCTGCCCAAATGAAAGAAATAATTGAATTGGCACAAGAATACGATTTGAAAGTAATCGAAGACTCTGCTGAGTCTCATGGAGCCAAAATAGGCAATAAAAAAGCAGGTTCTTTTGCTGATTTAGGAATTTTCAGTTTTTATGGAAACAAAATAATGACCACTGGAGAAGGCGGCATGGTAGTTTCAAACAACGAAGAATTGATTGCTAAAGTAAACTTGTTGAAAAACCACGGAATGAAACCAAATAACAAGTACTGGCATGAAGTAGTCGGTTATAATTATAGAATGACTAACATTCAAGCTGCCCTTGGTCTTGCTCAACTAGAAAAAATAGAAGAAAAAATTAGTTTGAAAAGAAAAATTGCGAACAATTATAAAAAGCTCTTTTCAGAAACTAATTTAACGCTACCTTCTGAAGACAAAGGCACTAAAAACGTTTATTGGCTTTACTGGGTAATGCTAAAAAACAAAAACGCTTTAGAGTTAATAAAAAAACTTGCTTTTTCAGGAATTGAAACAAGAACTTTTTTCTATCCTCTTTCATCCATGCCTATTTTTGGAAAACAAAAAAAACAAGTCAATTCACACAAAGTATTTCAAAAAGGACTTTGTTTGCCATCATTTCCAAGCATTACTTATGAAGAACAACAAGAGGTTGCCTCAAAAATAATTGGACTCATAAATCAATCATGACAAAGACAAACAACTTACAAAATTAATAGTAAAAACGAAACTTGGAATACTCTAAAAGAAACGGCTAAAAATAATTTGACTGATAATAAAAGTTTGAAAAACCTTTAAATCAAAAAAAATCTAAAAGACAATCGACTTTCTACAAATTGAACCTTCAAGAAATTTTACTTATTCTTTTTTTTCCATGATCTATAAGAAGCCCAAGTATTTAATGCTTGAAAAATAGCATTAATAATCGAATCAACGTCTTTTTTGCTAATTTCAATTCTATCTTTTATAATGTTCCTTAAATTTATTTCTACTACTTTTACTACCATTGTTTTTCCTTCTTTTGTTTTATAACATATGACGCCTGCTTTTTCATGTGGGTAAATAATTAATGAAGATGAATCAGTTTTATTATGACGTTTGAATACCCTTTCTTTTCCACTTTTAAATATTTGCGGAAATTCTTTATTTGATTGTTGATAAGCCATAGTTATGTGTTGTAGTGTGAATCTTTGTGGATTTGTCCAGCCAATAGATTGTGGTTGTGTTAATAGTTTTCCACATTCTAGTGTAAATTTTTGTTGATCATATTCCTCTAATTTCTTTTTTCTTCTTAAAAGATTTTGAATTATTTGTTGTATTATTTGTCGTATTTTTACTATTTTTTGACCTTGTCCTTTTTCATTTGTTGTTTTTGGTAACTCAATCTTATTTTGTTCTCTGCTATTTGTATTTTTAGGTGGTGTAAGTTTAGGTGGTGTAGGAATTTCTCTTCTTTTTCTTCCTTTAGGTGCAAATATTTTTAATGTTTGTCTTATTGCCATTCTTAACAATAAGTTGTTTTATTATTTAAAGGTTTTTTATTTTATTTAGACAATTTAGCAAATAAGCACTAAAAAATTCATTTTACTATTCCTAACAATTCTAATAAATCATCCATATTATACCTTAATATTCCTTGGTTTAAATATTCTTCAGAAATTTGAAAAAGTTTAGCAGGACTTGAAACAAAGTCGTTTATTTTTTGTGCTTTATGATACAATATTAATACTTTTTTAGCTATTTTTTCTTGTTCTCTTTCATTAGTTTGTAAAAATCTTTTTTCAAGAGACTCAGCATTAGCCACTAATTCTTTTATTTTGTCAATAATTATGTTTGGATTATCTCTTAATTTTTCTGTCAAAACTCTTTTTCTATCCGAATATGCTGCTCTTGTTTTTTTGTCAAGAGACTTGTCTTTCAACAATGTTTGAATACTACTCAAATAGGAATTCAAAAAACTATTTAACATGTCTAAATTTTTTAAGCCTTCTAATTTTTTGATGAACTTTACTCGTTTTGGTGTATCTATAATTAACCTTTGTTCTATAGCAACGATTTGTCTTTCAATTGCTTGTGCTTTTACTCTTTCCAACTCCGCTTTTGCAGTTTCTAAATCTCTAACAGCATCGGCTCTTCTTCGTGCTTCTTCAAAAAGCATTGCTCTTGCTTTTAATTTACCTGCTTTTACAGCATTGCGTTTTGCCATTTCCTTATTATACCAAGCTAAACCTCTAAGCATTAATCCTACTGGACTTAAAGGTCCTCTTGAAACAACTCCTGCTAAAAAAGCATTAGCTTTCGCAATTCCTAAATTGGCTTTTTGTTCATGAATTCTTGCTTTTGCATTGGCCTTATGTGCTTTATTATCCCATCTTAAAACTCTTCGATCAGTAAAAGTTTTTCTCGGAGCGACAACGTTAGCTCTAAAAGTGCTATTCATCTCTCTTTTTTCTTTATTTTCAATCTGCTTTCTTACTTTTTCTGCAGCCCTCCTAACAGGATCAGTGTAATTCCTTAAAAATGTCCTAATTTTTCCAACCATAACTCTAACCTTTAATATTAAATCTGACTTTCTTTATAAATTTTTTTATTAAATTTTTGCTTAATTTTGTTGACTTTTAAGTTGTTTTTACTTATTAGCCATTTTTTTGGATTTTTAAGTCGTTTAATTTTTTGTTTGTTTTTAAATCATTTTTGCAAGGTTTACTGCGCTTGCCTTGCAAATTATTTACCTAATTCTAAAGGGCTTTTTTCAACTAGCCCAAGCATATTCTTTCCATTTGTTGTAAGTTTGTTCAAATTCCTTTTCTGTGTCAACTTCTTCTATTGAAATTCGTTTGTTATTTCCGTCAATATTGTAATTTGTATAATAACATTTGACATCACTTTTGCAATTATCTTTATAAGAAATTACTTTGTTTGTCGCGCAAACAGCATTCTCATAAATTCCTAATGTTTGTCTTTTAGTAATATCACAGCCAAATAAATATTCGTAGCCTGTTATTCCTAATCCTGTTTTGGCTATTCCAATGCTAATTATCAATGCTTCAAGGTTGAGGTTTGTCTCATTATTGAATGTTGTTTCTTGATTTTCAATGGCTTTTTTTATTAGAACGCTTATCCTGTCGCTTGCTTTTTGCGGTTCCAAATAATTTTTTACTATTATTGCATGCCTTTTTTTAGAGTTAGTGCTACTAAAGTTTGTTGGCGGTAAATCAGGGTTAGGTATAAGTCCAGGCAATGAGTATAATTCTTTTTGTATTCCTGGGTTTTGGCAATCGTTTATTATTTGTTCTTTTTTTGTTTCTTCAGGTATTGATGTCGGGCCTGTTATTTTTATTGTTTTTGAATTTCCTGTTTGTTCAATATTGATTCTATAGGTTCTGTAATTAATTATTTCAGTGGTTGTGTTTTCTCCTATTATTGCTGTGCCTATTGTTAATTGTTGTGTTTGTGGTGCGCTTGTTGGCAAAGCTTTTATTTTTGAATTATATACTATGTCATATGCTTTCAGCCCAACAAAGTTTGCTAATGCTCCAAAAGCGCCTTCTTTAACTAGAGTTCTAAGGGCTTTAAGTGTTCCTAATCCAAATTTGCTCCATGTTGGTTTTGTTACTTTTCCTTTTATTACTTCTTCTGCTGAATGGCTTTTGCCAATACTTTCTGATATTTTTTCTTTTACCTTTTCCTCAGTTCTTTTAGTAACTTGTTTTTGCCATGGTACTCTTTTTAGTATTCTATCAGAAGTTGCTTTCATGTAGTTTTCTATTGTTGTGTTTATTCTTTGTGCCATTTCGTCTAAGTCAAATGTAACTTGAATCATATTTTTTGGTAATTGATTTATTGTAAAGTTTGGTTTTATTGCATCTATTTGATTTGTGAGTTCTTTTGGTATGCTATTCCCAAACACTTTTCGTAAGTTTTTTTCAGTTAGTTGAGTTATTTTTTGTGCTTCTTGTTGTTGTAACTTATTTATTTCATTTGGTAATTTAGTTGTTCCTAAAAGGTGTGTTGGTTTTCCTTGGTTTTCAAATATTTTTGCTTTTTCTGTTAGTTCTTTTAGCACTTCTTCTTCAGTTTGTTTTCTTATTGCTTCTTCTCCTATGGCGTTACTAAAGTTTTGTGTGATGTTGTTTTTACTATTATAAACTTCTTCTATTAATGTCGTTCCTTTTCCAGTTTGTTTTGATATAGATTTTTTTAGTGCTCTTTTCACTGCTTCTATTTGCTGTTCTTCGGTTACTTCTTGTTTTAAACCGAAAGTTTTTGGGAAATCTATTCTTGTGCTTTCCCATTTTATATCAATGAGTTCCTCGTTTATTTCTTCTATGAGTAGTTTTTTTAAATTCCATTTGAATTCGTTTCCTTTTGAATTTATTTTTACAAGTGGGCCATAAGTGTTTGTTGCTATTTCACTACTAATTTCTTCTGCTAATTTTTCCGTTAAATACAATCTGTCAACTATTCCTGTTTGTGTTGTTTTTGTTACTATTGATTTTATTGTTTGTGCAGGTATCATTGCTTCAAGTATTGCGTTTTCAAATTCTTCTTGTGTTATTCTTCCTTCTGTTAAACCAGCTGGCGGTTTCGTTTTGAATCCAAGCCAATTTAGGACAACGTCTGCGACATCACTTGCCCATCCTAATGGTATTTTTACGAAGTTTCTTAAAGTGCTTAATGCTTTGTCTATTATTTCTGAAAAGTTTTTGAAAAATTCGT
>JAWANB010000033.1:0-10110 GCA_038895675.1 Candidatus Iainarchaeum sp. | reverse complement strand
TACTACAAAACTTAATAGCAGAATACTATAAATCAACATACATAGACTCAATACCAGAAATAGAAAAAAGAGAATTCGGAAAAGGAGAACTCGGAAAAAAAATAACTAACAGACATTTAGCATTCAAAAATTCGCAAGAATTCAACAACTTTCTAAGAGAAAAAGCACCTTTTTACGTTTCATATTCTGCAGCACTATACGAAAAACCAGAAGCAAAACCAATGGAAGCAAAAAAAATTATTGGCTCAGACCTGGTCTTTGAGTTTGACGCAGATGACTTTATCACAGAATGCAAACAAAACCATGACTCATGGGAATGCCCTAATTGCAAAGCAAACGGAAAAGGACTGCTGAGAGAATGCCCAGAATGCGGTTCAGGCACGATAACAAACGAATGGGTATGCGAAAATTGTTTGACAGAAGTAAAAAAAGAAACACAAAAACTATTAGAACTCTTAAAAAACGATTTTGGATTCAACGAAGGAATAACAATAAACTACTCAGGCCACAAAGGCTTTCACGTCCATGTAAGAGCAAAAGAAATAAAGAAACTATCTAAAAGTGCCAGAACAGAACTCACGGACTATATCACAGGCACCAATTTAGAAATAAAAGCCCTAGGCTTTGACTTACAACAAAAAGAAAAAAAAGAAACATACTATAAATGTCCGAAAAAAAGCCAAGCAAAAGGATGGCAAAAAAAAATATTAGAAGGCATTCAAGAAACTTTAGAACAAACAAACGAAGAAGAACTAGCAGAAATAGCAAGAAAAGGCATGCCAAAAAAAAGACCAATAGAAACAGCAAAAAAAATCTTAGAAAAAAAACAAGAAATAATAGAAAACATGGAAAACGGAAAACTAATAAACCTACAAGGAACCAAAGGAAACTTTTTTTGGCAAGAAATAATAAAGAACGCAATAACAAAAAAAACAATAAAAATAGATAGACAAACTTCAATAGACATAAACAAAATAATAAGAGTACCAGAAACAATTCACGGAGAAACAGGATTAATAGCAAAAACAATAGACCAAGAAAAATTAAAAGACTTTGACCCATTAAAAGAATGCGTAGTACTTCCAGAAAATGAAATAAAAGTCCAAAACGCAATAGCGCCAAAGTTTATGCTAAAAGGAAAAAAATTTGGACCTTATAATAACGAAGAAGTAATATTACCAACGTATGCTGCATTTATAGTAATGGCAAAACAAAAAAGTGAGAAAAATGACAATAACTTATGACGAAATAAGAAGAATACACAGGTTAGAAAAAAACAGTTCAAAACTCGTTCCTATTAACGTGGAATTCTACAACGAAGTGCAAGAATTTATAGCTGAAGAAAAACAAAAATACCTTGAATCAATAAACAAAAACACTTCATACTCAAGAGACTTTCCAAACATAAAAAAAATGATAGAAGAAATATTCTCAATAAGAGAAAAAAAAATACTTAATAACGCATTAGCAACAGCAAGAACAAAAGAAATAAACGAAGAAGGAATGGCAAGCCAAGAAAAAAAATTATACAAAGAACTAATAGAACAAATTGAAGTTCACGAAAAATTATTAGAAGAAATATTTAACGGAAAAAACAAACCCGGAACGGATTTAAATAATGTAACGGTAGAATTTATTTCAGACGTGCCAGAATTTGCAGGCAGCGACTCACACAAATACGGACCATACAAAAAAGGAACCACAACAACACTACCATTAAAAATAGCAAAATTATTAGCAACAAAAAAAATGCTTGAAATAAAGTGAACACCATGACAGAATTGCCAGAACAAGGAGAAATAGTAATAGGAAAAATAACAAAAGTGTTAGACTACGGAGTATTTTTAGAGTTATTAGAATATGAAGGAGTCCAAGGTTTTGTTCACATTTCAAACGTAAGCTCAAGTTGGATAAAAAACATAAGAAACTTTGTAAAAGAAGGACAAATAAGAGCAGGAAAAGTAATAGCAATAGACGAGAAAAAAAACCAAATAGACATATCATTTACAAAAGTCCCGCCTAATGCACAAAGAGAAAAAATAGAAGAATACAGACAAACAAAAAGATGCCAAAAACTAATAGAAATGCTCGCAGAAAAACTCAACGAACCTTACAACAAAGCATGGGACGAAGTAGCAGAACCCTTGCTAAACAAATTTGATAATCTTTACCAAGGATTCCAAGCAGTACTAATCAAACCAGAACAAGTAAACCAAATAATACCAAAAAAATGGTTAGAACCACTAAAAGAAATAGTAGAAAAAAACATAGAAATGCCAAAAAAAATGGTCAAAGGAAGAATATTTGTTTACTTTCCAGGACAAAAAGGAGTAGAAACACTAAAAAAAACTCTACAAGCAGGACTCAAAAAAGGCGGAAAAAACGTAGAAATGCTCTACGAAGGCTCTGGAAAATACTTAATAAAATCAACAAGCATAGACTACAAAAACGCAGAAAAAATACTAAACACAGTAGCAACAGAAATAATAGAAACAGCCAAAGCAAATAACGGAAAAGCAGAATTCCAAAAAATAGAAACAAGGTGAAAAAAAATGAGCACAACAATAAAATTCATAAAAAAAACAAAATTCAAAAAAGCTACCTTATTCACAGGCCTGCCAGGAATAGGCTTGGTTGGGAAAATATGTGTTGATTACTTGCTAAAACAATTGAAAACACAAAAAGTAGCAGAAATATACTCTGACTTTTTTCCACCAAGCGTCCAAACAGAAAATGGAATAGCAACACTAATAAAAGACGAAATACACTACTACAAACACAAAGGCAAAGACTACTTGTTCTTAGCAGGCCCAGTGCAACCAACATTAGACATTAATTCAGCACCAAACGAACATTTTGAATTCTCAAGAGCAATATTGTACGCACTAAAAGAAAAAGGATTAAACGAAATATACACTTTAGCAGGCCTAAACATAGGAGAACAAAGACTAACAAAAGAACCAAGAGTAGCAGTAGCAAGCACCTCAAAGAAAAAGCTTGAAGAATGGAAAAAAATAGGAGCAATAACAAACAGGCCAATAGGACTAATAAGCGGCATCGCAGGACTATTAATAGGAATGGGAAAAGAAGAAGGCATAGAAGGAACTTGCTTAATGGGAGAAACAAGCTCAAGAATGATATACGGAGACCCAGGAGCAGCACAAAAAGTACTTGAACTAATAATAAAAAAATACGACTTCAAAATAGACATGACAAGCCTCACAAAAGAAGCAAAACAAATAGAAAAAGCATTCCAAGAACTAAACAAACAATTAGAAGAAAGAGAAGAAACACCAACAAACCTTAGCTACGTAAGATAAAAAAAATAGAAATGCACGTGAAAAAAAAATAAAAGCAAAAACTACTTTGTAAAAAACACGTAAAGCAACAAGCACAATAAAGTAAAAACAATCACAAAAAACAAAGCCAAACCAAAATCACCAAAAATAGCAGCAACCTCGACTAAAGCACCAATAGCCAAGGCTATTGTAGCCAACAACACCAACAAACCAGCATCAAGTATTATTGTCCTAACCTCATGAGGCTTGAACCTACTCTTTGATATAGCGGCAGAAATTATGCCACCGGCAATAGCAGCCAAAAAATAAGCAGTTATCTCAGGAATTCCATGAGGCAAATAACTTATAGCCCGAGCAACACCAGCTTCAAAACTATGAGAATTTATTTCAGTTGCTATGAATAAACCAATCACAGAAGCATTCCAACCCAAAAGAAACAAAGCACCAGCACCCCAAACAAGAGAAAAAATTAAAGCCATTACCATTACCCACATGTTATTCTTAAAAATTAGTTCAAAACAAGCATCAAAACTTTTAGTATTCTCATTAAAACACTCCTTCTCAGCAATTACATTACCAGTTATGCTGCTATAAACAAACTTTTGTTCCGCAAAAAAAAACTTTTTAACAGGAATCATACAAGAAAGACCAGAACAATTTTCATTACTCTCTGGAAAAAAAACACCCATGAAAACATACGCAAAAACCATGCCAACAAACAGCCACGCATAAACCCTCACCACTTCAAAATTTTCTGCCAAAAATCTTTTGGTTGTTTGATCTAAAGCTATCTTAGACTCTTCCCTTTTAAACAAAGAATGAATAAAAGGCATTAAAGCCAAAGAAGCAAAAGAAATAGCCAAAACAGAACTACTCTGAGGAAAAGTATTATAAGCCATTAAAACGCCGACAACCGACACTATAAAAGAGACTACAAACAAGTAAGCAGGCTGCTTTTGAACTTCATCCACTGAAGTAAGACTCTCTAATACCATTTAGAGGTTTAGAAGAATAGCCATTTATAATGGTTTCTAAGGTAGTTTTTCATAGGATATCTAATGACAAAAAAAGAGTTTGTTTACCCAGGAATAGTTCTTTGCACTGAAGAAGAATTTTTAGCAGGAAAAAACACTTATAGCGACGAAAATGGCAATGTCATATCAGAAACCTTAGGTTTTGCAGAATTTGACAACAAAGATCACGAAGCAAGAGTAGTTTCTCAAAAAAACAACATCAACATTTTAAGAAAAGGATGTCACGTAATAGGAATGGTAGTAAGCGTAAAGCCAACAAACGTGCTAGTGCAAATATTAGAAGCAATAGAAAAAGGAATTATAGTTCACGACAGCAACGGCTCAATAGCCATTTTTAATATTGCAGACTCGTTTGTAAAAAACACGGAAGAAATGTTTAGAATAGGAGACATTGTGAAAGCAAAAGTTGTTGCAGTAACGCCATACGGAATAGAACTTGACACAAAAGACCAAGATTGCGGAGTAATAAAAGCGTTTGGCATAAATTCCAGAAAACCATTACACCTAATAAATGGAGTGTTAAGAGACCCAATAACAGGAGCAACAGAACAAAGAAAAATTTCTTCTGAATATGTTTTGAGGTGATACAATGAAAATAAACATTTTGAAAGAAGAAAAAAATCTTTTAGAATTCAAAATTGAAAACGAAAAACACTCAATTCCGTCATTATTAAAAGCAAAGCTTTTAGAAGACAACGAAGTGGAGTTTGTAGCTTATACGTTAGACCACCCTGCTGACACTTCATGCAAATTTATCCTCAAAACAAAATCAAAGACACCAAAAAAAGTGTTAGAAGAAGCGACAAAATCTCTCGAAACAGAACTAACCGAATTCTCTAACAAATTGAAAAAAAGTCTCAAATAAAAAAAGGTCTTTGAATGGGCAAACTAAAGAACATAAAAGTAAAAAACACACAACAAAACAAACAAAAAAATGAATTTTTAGAACAAATTTCCAGCAAACTAAAATGGTTAGATCCATTCACTTATGTTGACCTATTTATTTTACCAAAAATAAACCCTAACAACGACAAAAAAATAGAAATAATAGTCTACTTAGTCAGCGCTTTTATTTTTGCCTATGTGCTCTACAACTACGTTTTAGCATTCTTACTAGGCACACAAGCACCAATAGTTATTGTTTACTCAGGATCAATGGAACCAACTCTCTACCGTGGAGACGTAGTATTTTTGAAAGGCTTCAACTTGAATGAAGCAAAAGTTTCTGAAGCAAAAATAGATTTACCAATTTCTAATACACCATTAAGGGAATTTGCAAAACCGATTTTTGAAACAAACGACAACGGAAAAAAAACATTAATAGGAATTGAAATAGAAAACAATTTTTATGCTATTGACAAACAAGGGCCTATAATAGTTTACCAATCAAAAAATTTTGGCGAAGACATTATTCATAGAGCCGTCTTAAAAATAGTTGCAAAAGACGGAACTTTTTTTTTAACATTAGGAGATAACAACAACGCTTTTGACCAAGACTGCCCAGAAAAACTACTAAATTCAAAACTTTGCATTTCACCATACCCAATAAAAACAGAAAACATAAAAGGAACATACTTTTTCCACATACCGCTAATAGGACACTTGAAACTAATACTATTCGACGGACTTATGAGCTTACTCAAACTATTCCTTAAATAATCTGAAAATTATTTAAAAAATGAGAACGCTTAAAAGAACAAAAAAAATGACTTAAAAAAAACGAATATGACTAAAAAGTATTATTTATACAAAAACACCTGAACTACTTACTTTTCTTAGGACGCCTAACCTTAGAATTTTTTGAACTAGACTGATTTTCTTGAACTAAAGAAGCAAAGTAAGGAGCATACTTTTTAAACAAAGCCTCAACCTCTTTCTCATCACGCTGCTTAGAAATAACCTTAGCCAATTCAGATAACTCCATAGGAAAAATAAATTTAGAACTTTGACCCTCGCCGAGCTTTTCAAGAGCCCTAACATAATAGTAAGCGAGAGCTTTATCGCTAAGATTTTCAGCAGCAGAACGCACAGCCTCTATCTCTGCCTTATGCGCCTCGGCAGCTTCCATACGAGCCAACTTTCTCTGAATAGCAGCTTTTTGTTCCTCAGTAGCCTCTAAAACCCTCTTAGGAACCTGAATATCCTGAATAACAACGTCTTCAACAACAACACCCCAATTCACAGCCAACTTAGAAAGCATTTGCTTGAGATTAAAATCAAGTTCATCAACCCTAGAAATCAACTGATTCAAATCAAGCTTACCAGCCTCAGACCTAATCATGCCAATGACAAAAAGCTCGGAAGCACGCATGTAATCATCAACCTGAATAACACTATTAATCACAGACTGCTTATCATTCTTAACTTTCAAATAAACAACACCATCAACCGCAATCTCAATACCGTCTTTAGTAACGACATTTTGAGCAGGAATATCAATAGTTTTTACTCGCAAATCAACCTTCCTAAAAGACTCAATAGGAGGAAAAATCAAAGCCCAACCAGGACCAGAAACCCTATTCAACTTACCAAACCTAAAAATAACAGCCCTCTCATAATCCATCAATTGAATAAGATAATCATACTTAATCAAAAAAAAACCAATTAAAGCAACAACAATAAAAACAAGTAAATTATCAACAAAAAACTTGGAATAACGCCATGAAAAAACAATAACCAAAACAACAAAAACCAAAAAAAGAATAAAAACCAAAACCCTAATGCCACTAGGCTTTGCACTATCACCTCTAACAGTAGTAGAATCAGAAGCCTCCGACATAATAAAATTAATAATAACACAACAACATTTATATATAACGCCAATAACACAATAAAGCCAAGAAAACCGGTGAAAAAATGCTAAAACAAAAAAAAATATTAGTTTTGAGCGTAGACAGAGACAACGACTTAGAAAAAAAGACAGGCATAAAAGGACCAATAATAGGCAGACAACAATGCCTTAAAGCAGCAGCAAAACTAGCAATACAAGACCCAACAGAATCAGACGCGAACTGCATCTTCGGCGCAATAAAAAAATACGACGAAATAAAAGAAAACACAGAAACAGAAGTCGCAATAATAACAGGCACAGGAAAAAACAATTACGAATCAGACCAAATGATAATACAACAATTAGAAGAAATAATGGAAAAATTTCCAGCCACGGGCTTCCTATTAGTGACTGACGGAGCAGAAGACGACCAAGTAATACCAATACTACAAGGAAAAGCCCCAATAGTATCAAAAGAAACAATAATAATTAAACAAGCAAACCAAGTTGAAAGCACATATTACACATTAAAACAAGCACTCAACGACCCGGACTTTGCAAGAACATTTGTGCTAGTCCCAGGCATAATAATACTATTCTGGGGAATACTAACATACATAGGCCAAGAAAAACTATTTTTCACAACACTACTCACAATAACAGGCACTTACCTAATACTAAAAGGAACAGGAATAGAAAACAAAATAGTTAACATTATAAGAACACTCACAAGCGCAATATCACTACAAAGAGTAAGTTTCCCATTTTACCTACTCACAATAATACTATTCATTTTCGGAATATACGCTACAATAACAGAAATAACAAAAGAAAACAAAATAACACAAAACACGATAATAGAATCAACAGGACAAATGTTGCTATTCTTAGCATTAAGCTCAACAGCATTCATAATAGGCAAAGTTATTGACGCATTACAACTCAAAAAAGCATACACAATCAAAAAATACTTTATGTATGGCTCAGCAATAATAGTATTATGGATAATACTAGACTCAGCAAGACAAGTAATAGCAAACAAACCATATGCAGACCTAACATGGTTTGGCCTGAACTCGTTAGCAAGCTTCCTCTTAGCAATAACCGCTTATAAAATATCACAAATGATAGACATACAAAAAAAAATAACAAAACTATTGATAGGATTACCAATCTACACAAAAGACGGAGAACTATTAGGAACAATAGAAACAATAGACACAAAAAACGGAATATACTACAAAAACAAAACAGGCAAACAAACACTAATAAAAACAGGAAACTTTTACCTCAGCGAAGGAAAAGTATTAGTACAATAAAAACACGAAAAAAAACATTACACTATACTACAAAACAATCAAAAAACAACAAAAATTTAACGACTAAAAAAAAAGGCACGAAAAACAAAAAAAAGACATTATAAAAAAAACAAAAAAAATTAAGTACTGCCAATTACCTGATTCGAAATATCCCTCAAAGCAACATGCTTCTGACTATCAGCAAAAAGTTTTTTCATATTATTAAGAAGATGCTTTTTATTATTATCATCAGCAAAAGCATTAACCAAAACATCATGCAAAGTAGAAGCAGGAATAATCTTAATCTTCGAAAGCTTCTCTTTAGGCAAAACAATATCATTAACATTAGACTTTGGAATAATAACTTCCTTCAAACCAGCGGCTATAGCAGCAGAAACCTTGGCAGAAACACCACCAACAGGCAAAACTTCGCCTCTAACACTAAGAGAACCAGTCATCGCAAGACTCTGCTTTACAGGAATATCAAACAAAGCAGAAACAACAGCAGTAGCAACAGAAACAGAAGCAGAATCGCCTTCTACACCAGAATAAGACTGCAAAAATTGAATATGAATATCATGCCTCGAAATATCTTTGCCAGAAAGCTTCTTAATAATAGCAGAAACATTCTGCACAGCCTCCCTTGCTATCTCGCCAAGCTTACCAGTAGCAATTAGTTTACCTTCACTACTAGACTGAGCAGGAGCAATCTCAGCCTCTATAGGCATTACCAAACCAGCATCACCTTCAGCCAAAACAGCAAGACCATTAACCCTACCAACAACAGTCCCTTCAACAAGATAAACATCATAATCCTTCCTTTCTTCAATAATATTACTAACTATTTGTTGCTCCAAAGTCTTAGCAGACAAGTTAGCCTCAATAACATCCTGCCTCTCAACCAACTTATGACCCTTTTCTCTTGCAATATCACCAGCAGCCCTTATCAAACCACCTAAATCACGCAACTTTAAAGTAAGCTTATTCTTTCTCCCGGAACGCCTGCGAGCCTCAAAAATAATTTCCTCAACAGCATCCATGGTAAAATGCGGAATTTTACCATCCTTCTTGACCTCTTGAGCAACGAACTGAACAAGCTTCTGCCTATTCTCAGGCGTGTCAGGCATGTCAACATTCATGTAAACCTCATAACCATAACCCCTAATCCTAGAACGCAAAGCAGGATGAACCTTTTCCAAATCAAGATAATTACCAGCCGCAACCAAAACAAAATCACAAGGAACCGGCTCAGTCCTAGTCATAGCACCAGAGCTTAATTCGCTTTGACCAGTAATAGCATACTTTTTATCCTGCATTGCAGTCAAAAGCTCTTGCTGACTCTTCAAAGAAAGAGTAGCAATCTCATCAATAAACAAGACACCGCCAGAAGCCTTATGAATCATCCCAGGCTCGACACGCAAATGAGCAGGCGTCCCGAGACCACCGCTTTGCAAAGGATCATGCCTAACATCACCAAGCAAAGAACCAGCACGAGCACCAGTAGCATCAACAAAAGGAGCTGTTCTTTTACCAGCATTATTAACAAGCAATTTAGGAATAGAAGAACCAAGCTTCATCTTCATTTGACTACCTAAAATAGCAGCAACCATCACAAAACCACCTAAAATAAGAGTGGCCGCAAAAATAATGTCAGACATAAAACCAAGACGCCAAAGAACAAAATTAAGCAAAAACCAGCCCAAAGGCAA
>JAWANB010000032.1:0-10356 GCA_038895675.1 Candidatus Iainarchaeum sp. | reverse complement strand
TGAAGTGTTAAAGTATAGAGAAGTAGCTAAAGAAATTGAAACGAGAATAGATAAAGTGTGCGAAGAAAAAGGTTCTAATCCTGACTTTAGAAGGTATTGTAATGATAAAGAATTATTATCCAAGTGTAGAAATCAAGAAGTTTCTTTAGTTTATTATTTAGTTGACTTTGCTGAAAAGTCTGGACAAATGAGTTATGATGACTGCGTAAATACTTTTCAACAAAAATTTGTTTCTTCAGAATGTTCGCAATTGTTTGATAAGTTTGGGATAGAAACTTTAAAACTTGAAAAAGTTTGTGTAAAAAAAGATAGTGTAAAACAAAAAGAAGAAAAGTCTTGCAGTGAATTAAATGGAAAAATTTGTTCTGCTGACGAAACTTGTAAAGGAGAAGTTATTTCTACTCTTGACACTTCTAATTGTTGTGTTGGTTCTTGTGAAAAAAAACAATCCAACGAACAAGGTAGAAGGCTTTCTCCGCCTGAAGAAGAATTAATGCAATTAGAAAGTTGTTCTGCTTTAGGAGGATACCTTTGCATTTCTAACGAAACGTGCTATGGCGAAACAATTGACTCTTATGAAAACGGGCTTTGTTGCTCACAGCCTTGCGTTCCTGTAGAAGATTAAACTAAATGATGAATTAGTAAGAAAAGTACTTTTTTATTTTTGAGATGAGTAGTTTTAGAGTATGGTTTCTGAAACTTTGCCTTTGACAACCATTGGTATAATAATTATTATTTCCATAATTTTCAGTATTTTTGTAAAAAAGCTCGGGCAAAACGAAGTAATTGGCTTTATTATTGCTGGTTTTTTGCTTGGGCCTTTTGGGCTTGGTTTTCTGAAGCCTACTGATGAACTAGTTATTGGGTTTGCCGAACTTGGGCTTTTTGTCTTGCTATTTTATTTGGGTATAGAGCTTTCAATTAAAGAGTTTCTTGCTTCTGGTTTTTCAATAATTGGTTTGGCTTTAGTAGACATGATTTTGACTACTGGCCTTGGTGTTTCTGTAATGCTTTTGCTTGGCTATGACTTAATGTTCGCCATAATAGTAGGAATAATGCTATTTTGCACTAGTACTGCAATAGTAGCAAAATTTATTCTCAACAATAACCTGATAGAAAATAGAGCCGCAAAAACGTCAATATCAATTCTAATTCTGCAAGACTTTTTAGGCATACTATTACTGGTTTTTGTCACTAGCTTTTCTTCCAAAAGTAGTTCTGTAATAGATTTAGTTATAACAGCAATTGTTTTTGCAGTGGCTTCTTTTTATGCTATTTATCACTTATCAAGAATCGTTGAAGAATGGCTCAAGAATAATGATTTTTCGCACACAGAAATGACTCTGTATGCTTTGGGAGTAGGACTAATAACAGCAACATTGGCAAACCTAATTGGGTTGTCAAGTACAATAGGAGCATACTTTGCAGGTTTTGCTTTGAGCGAAACCGAGTCAGGAAACAAAATAAAAAAAGACGTTGGTTTTTTAAGAGACTTTTTCTTAGTCTTTTTCTTTGTTGGTTTTGGAACAACATTATTTTTTGACACTGAAATAGGTAAAGTGGTTATACCTGAATTAAACAAACTAATTTACATAATAGTGCTAGCAATTGGGTTGTCAAGCTTAGCTATTTTAGCACACTCTATTTCAGCAAGAGTCTTAGGCAAAGTATTTAACCTTACAGAAGACGACTCATCATTAATGGCAATTCTACTTTCTCCGTTAGGAGAATTTGTAGTAATAATAGCAACTGTAACAGCAGGAATACTTAGCACTGCAGAAAAAAGCATTATAGGACCATTGGCTTTTCTTTTAATAATAGTAACATTATTAATATTCCAACCTCTATACAAGTTCAGAAACATACACAAAAAAATTTTTGCAGTTCTACCTCAAGTAAAAGAACCTGACTTAGGAAAAAAAATAGTCATTGAAAAAACTAGTACAATAAAGAACCTGCAAGACTTCATAATAAACTTAATTGTAGTGATTTGCTTTGCAAAAATAACTATTATACTATACGAAAAAATTCCTTCATTAGGCATACCTATAACGAATAGTAGAGAAATAACAGCAGTACTAATATTCACTTTTTTCGCCGCAATACCATTGCGAAAAACTTTAAAGTCACTGCTTTTACTAACAAAAGAATTTGAAAAAACAAAACACAACACGACTAACAAGGAAAACAAAAAACTTTAGAAATAATTTAAAAACAAGCCAAAAAATAAGGAAAAAAGACTGCTAATAAAAAAAAAGCCTAAAAAAAACATAAATTTTATTATAAATATTTTGCAAAAAGTTTAGGTATGCTAATCATAGGAATCACAGGAAAGTATTGCGCAGGAAAAACAACTATTTGCGATTACCTAAAAACAAAAGGCTTTGTAAGCCTTTCACTTTCAGACGAATTAAGAGAAATAATGAAAAAAAAAGGCATAGAACAAACAAGAGAAAACATGATAAAAGAAGGAAACGAATTAAGAAAAAATTATGGCAACGGATACTTAGCAAAAATAGTTTTGAGCAAAATTGGCAAAGATAGAAACTACGTTATTGACTCTTTAAGAAATCCTGACGAAATAAAAGAGTTTAAAAAAGAAAAAAACTTTAGGCTTTGGAATATAAAAGCCAAAGAACAAAACAGGTTTGAAAGAATAATAAAAAGAAAAAGAGAAGGAGACCCAAAAACTTTTGAAGAATTCAAACAATTTGAAATGACGGAATCAAGTTCTAAAGAAAGCAACTCGCAAAACTTGGAAGAATGCGAAAAAATGGCAGACATTATAATTGAAAATGATTCATCAATAGCAGAACTCTTTGAAAAAGTTGATTCTGCCTTACTAAATTCCCCAGTAGATTTAGCAAGACCAACGTGGGACGAATACTTTATGAACATAGCTAAAGAAGTTGCAACAAGATCAAACTGCATAAAAAGAAAAATAGGAGCAGTAATAGTAAGCGAAAAAAGAATAGTTTCAACAGGCTACAACGGAACGCCAAGAGGAGTAAAAAACTGCAATGAAGGAGGCTGCAAAAGATGCAACTCTTTTGCTCAAAGCGGTACAAAGCTTGATGAATGCTGGTGCTCTCACGCAGAAGAAAACGCAATAGTACAAGCAGCCTATCATGGAATTTCTACCAAAGGAGCAACAATATACACTACCTACAACCCATGCTTGAATTGTAGTAAAATGATAATCAACGCAGGAATAAAAGAAGTAGTTTACAATGCAGAATACCCATTAGCTGAAAACGCCTTAGAAATGCTTAAACAAGCAGGAATAATAGTAAGAAAACACAAAAACTAAACTTCTTCAATACCCAAAGGCTTTTCAGAACCTAAGATTAAAGAAACTAAATTAGTTTCCAAATCTTTATTGTCAGGAAACAAGTAATCAGCCAAACCAAGCTTATAAGAAACCTTCTGAGCCATAGAAGGATTATGCTGCCTTATCAAAATAGTTACTATTGACTTAGCAACATCAATATCACCATAACTATCAGTTATAATAACTGCCTTCTTCTGGTCAAAATTCAAGCCTTTTGCCTGCAAAGACTCTTTTATAACAGAAAGCTTGGACATAACCTTTATTCCCTCTAACTCAAAATCTTTAGTTCCAACAATAGACTTTATGCCAACTATAAAACCAGCTTCATCAAAATTAAGTTCTGTACCACAAATACAATCAAACTCAAAACCAAACTTTGACTTCAAATAACTACCTACAATCTCGGCGAAATCCTTTGAAGACAAAGTAGCTAAAACAACTTGCTTACCATTAGACTTTATTTGAGACAACGCCCTAACCAAAGGCTTTCTAATAAGAGGCTTCACCTTGTCAAGAACCTTATAAAAGTCCTGCTTCCTCATCTTACGAGCCATCAAAAACTTGTTGCCCTCAATAATAGCCTTCTCAATACTATACTCGCCAGAAGCAATCTTCTTTATCAAAGAATCATAAATTTCCTCGCCAGCAATCTTACCATCAACAATTTCAGGATAACAAATACTCAAAGCCTCTAAATTAGCATCAGTCCTAAACAAAGTACCGTCCATATCAACAATAATAGTTTCAAAATCAGTAGCCCTAAACCTACGCAAAGCCTTCCGCTTCAACTTGAAAGTAATAGAATTCTTTATCAAATTACCCAAAAGCCTAGCAGAAGAAAGCCTAACACGCAAATCCTTCAACCGAGGAAAACGCATAACAAAATAAACGACAAAACTAAATAAAAAATAAAAGGAAAAACAAAGTAAGGTAATTAATAGGGGTTTGATGTCAAACTAAATACAAAAAGAAAATTGACAAAGTATTTTAATATCTTTTAAAAACTTCGTCAAAGTATCTAATTAAATCATTAATTTGACTTTCTTCCGTAATTACTATTTCTGTTGGCAAATGGTTTGTAAGATGGCCAACTGAACTAACATCCCTAAACGGTATATGAAAATTTTCAGGTTTTATTTGATTAATTTTATCTTTTGAATAGTACACTAAACTATTTTTTCTAACTACACAAGAAAAAATCATAGTATTTTTCTTGAAAAAACCGATATAATGTTTCATTGGAGATACTTTTACATTATTTGATTTTATATGAGCCAAAAATAAATTTAAAATTGACAATATTTTTTTAGGCTTATTTTCAGTGTGATATTCTAAAGTATATTCTTCAAATTTGAATTTTTTTGAAGCAACTAACTCTTTTTCTGTTATTTCACTATCACTAAATAATATTATTTCTTCTTTATTATTATCAGTGAACAAAGACACTTCGATCTTTCTAATCTTAACATTAATTGCCTTCTCTATTTGTGATAAACCTATACTTAATTCAGGAGTAATACTATCAATAATTAATAAAATCTGTAAATCTTCCATTGAATTGTCTAATAACTCATAAACTTCTTTCTTAGCATCTTTTTGCAATTTATTGAAAACATGCTTATTTTTCTTGATTTCATCATATAGAAAATTCCTAACAACGTTTAACTCTTCTACTGAAGCACTTTGTATAAACGAGATAAAATTTCCTAATTGTGGTAATATATGTTTATCAATATCATGTTTTCCTAACTCTATTTCAGTTATATAGAGAGAAGGGGTTGTAGGATTATCCCAAACAATGAGAAAACCATCACTAATTGAATGTTTAAAATTCTTAAAATTTTTACTTTTTACTTGCTTTTCTATTTTAATAAAGAGCGATTTATCAGAAATAATATTTCTATAATTTTTTGAAAATAAATCTACCAATTCTTCTTCTTGTAAATAATCTTTTTTCCAATATTTATTAGCGTTTTTTAATATCGCCTGATTCATATTAAACAATAACATAGATATTACTATATAAAGTTTGTTAAAAATTCAAAATAATAAAATTAATAATTGTAAGATTTATCAGATAGATAAGGTCAGCATGGCTAAAAAAGATTATTCAAATTGGACAAAAGAAGAACTAATAAAAGAATTAGAGAAATTCAAAAAGCAAAAAAAGTACGGCATTGTTTGGGAAGAAAAACCAGAACAAGTAGCAATAATGTGCAAAGAAAAATTTCCTATTCTAACAGAAATTAAAAACAAAGAAATTGAAACAGACAAAAACAAACCGACCAACATTCTAATTGAATGAGACAACTATCACGCATTGTCCGTATTGAATTACACACACAAAGGAAAAATAGATGTTATTTACATTGATCCGCCGTATAATACGGGCAACGAAGGATTCATGTATAATGATAAAATCGTATATAAAGAAGATGCTTACAGACACTTTTCACCTCGTTTCTTTTGTTAAAGAATTAGACTTGATGAAGAAAGAACTATGACGGTATATTAATGGTTTTTTTTCCCATTCGGCAACTTCCAGTTAAAGAATTAGACTTGATGAAGAAAGAACTATGACTTCTGTTACTATTTCATTTTCAATATCGTGAACTTCCAAGTTAAAGAATTAGACTTGATGAAGAAAGAACTATGACTCATGCATTATGATGAATCCATTAGCCCCTACACTTATAGTTAAAGAATTAGACTTGATGAAGAAAGAACTATGAATGATTAGGCGATCTTTTGCGTTAAAGGTTTCTTTTATATGCTTAAAAACTCAATGAAAAGGCACTCTCTAATAGCGTGTTTTAAACGTTTTTTGCCTATAAATTGTTATATAGCAAAATAATAGTGGCTGAAAAATAAAATTAGAAGGCAGTTGTTAAGATGGTATTCGCAAAAGTAGTAATTGGTGACAGCAGAACAATGACAGAAGTTAAAGACAATAGTATAGCCTTAGTTGTTACTTCGCCTCCATATTGGCACATAAAAGATTATGGAGTTGAAGGGCAAATAGGTTATGGCCAATCTTTGCATGAATATCTTAAGAATTTGTTTATAGTTTGGAAAGAATGTTATAGAATTTTAAAGCCTGGAACAAGATTGTGTATAAATATAGGGGACCAATTTTTAAGAAGCGTAATTTATGGGAGATATAAAATAGCCCCTCTTCATTCAGAGTTTATAATTCAGTGTGAAAAAATTGGTTTTGATTATATGGGTTCTATAATTTGGCAGAAAAAAACCACAATGAACACTACTGGCGGTGCAAGTGTAATGGGTTCTTACCCTTATCCGCCTAATGGTCTAATAGAAATAGACTATGAATTCATTTTGATTTTCAAAAAACCAGGTAAAATAGACTCAACAAGAGAAGTAAAAGAAAAATCAAAATTAACTAAGGAAGAGTGGAAAGAATATTTTTCTGGTCATTGGAATTTTAACGGTGAAAAACAAGAAGGGCATGAAGCAATGTTTCCTGAAGAATTACCTAAAAGATTAATTAAAATGTTTACTTTTGTTGATGATATAGTGTTAGATCCATTCTTAGGAAGTGGAACAACAATTAAAGCCGCATTAAATTTGAATAGGAATTCTATAGGTTATGAGATAAATGAAAAATTTTTACCTCTTATAAAAGCCAAAGTTGAAGAAGCCATGTTTAGTTCAAATAATCAATTAGAAATTATAAAACAAAATAAACCTATTTCTATAGAGAGTAACATAGATTATGTTCCTAATATTAAAGATGCAAAACCAATTATGTCGCCTGACAAACTTAATTTTACTAAAGAAAGATTGTATAAAGTAGTAAATGTGGTAAGTGACGATACGATAGAATTGGACACGGGACTTAAAGTAAAATTGCTTGGTGTATCTTGTATTCCAAAGCAATCGCGTGAAGCAATAAATTATCTTGAAAAATATGTTAAAGGAAAACAAGTTTTCATAAAATTTGATCCTTTGTTTAAGCCTAATGAAGATTTATTGGCTGCTTACGTGTTTCTAAAAAATAGAATTTTTGTGAATAAGGAAATGATAAAACAAGGATTAGCAAGAATCCCAGAGTATGATTTTAAATATAAAAACAATTTTACAAAGTTGATGGCAGGTACAATAAATGGCTAAAGAATGGATATTGAATAGTGCTACAAACAGGTTTCAATTTAATTTTTCACGAAATGTAGGAAAGGTTGCGGAAGAAATAAGAAAATGTTCTCCGAAAACTTTGGAAGAGTGGGAAGAATACTATTATAAAAATGTTAGACCGAAAGAACATCTTGTACAATTAGGCAGAAAGCTATATACAAAAGTTAGTGAAGTCTTATTGGCAGAAATTGAAAGCATAACAGAACAAGATTGTGTAGATTTTATAATTAATCTCGTTATCAATAGGACCTTTGAAGGTTATAAAACAGAAAAACAAACAATTTATGGCCAATTACAGGATATTCTTGGAGTAAAAATTGAGCCTGCACCGGACGAGTGGGACAGATTATATAGCGTTGATTTCTATATCAATATTAAAGACAAGTTCATAGGTTTACAAATCAAGCCTGCTACGGGAGTTTCTCATATCACACAAATTTATCAAGAGAGAAATCAACAGGCTGAAACGCATAAAAAATTTACAGCTAAATATGGTGGAAAAGTTTTCTATGTAATATCAATAAAAGAGGGAAATAAAAAGAAAATTCATAACAAAGAAGTTATTGAAGAAATTAAAGAGGAAATACAAAGATTAAGTGGTTAACTATAACTTTATAACTTACCTAAAGTATTGTTGTAATTAACAATTCAAGGGAGTTTTCCTTCTCCTATTTTTGGAGTGTTGAGATTTTCTTGGCTTGTTTTGTAGTATTCTTTTTCTTTGAAACCTAACATTGGTGCAATAAAATTGTTTGGTATTTGTTTTATTGTGGTGTTGAATTTTTGTACTGATTCAATGTACCTGCCTCTTGCTGTTGTTATTCTGTTTTGTGTTCCTGTTACTTCGTCCATTAGAGCAGTGAATTGTTTGTTTGCTTGTAATTCTGGATATGCTTCTGCTGTTGCTATTGCTGAAACAAAGTTAGCCATGCTTTGGTTCATTTCAAAGCCTGCTTGTTCTTTTTCAAGTGTTGTTTTAGCGTTTAGCCATTTTGTTCTTGCCTCTATGACTTCTTTAACATAACTTGTTTCTGTTTTTACTGCGCTTGAGACTATTGAAACAAGGTTTGGAATTAGGTCTGCTTGTCTTTGGTATTGGTTTTCTACTTCACTCCATTTTGCATTAACTTCTTGATCCAAAGATATTAGAGAATTGTAAATTCCTATTAAGGCTAATGCAAAAATCAAGCCTAATAATAGTAGTACTGCTATTATTCCAATGCCGATTGCTTTCATGTTCATAATAATCTTTTTTACTTTTAGAAGAATTTTTATAGAGAGTTATTTAAAACTATCTTCCTGCTCCTCCGCCTCCAAAACTTCCTCCGCCTCCCCTAAATCCTCCTGATCTTGCTCCTCTAAATCCGCCAAAGCCTCCTCTCAAACTACCGCCATGGCCTCCTCCAAGTCTAATTGAAATTTTTGAACTTGCAAGTATCATGATTATGATTACTACAACACATATGATTACTAAAAACGAAATTATTTGGTCGTAAAAAAAGTCTGATGATGAAGTGTTCTTTTGTTTTGAAACTATTTCGTCTTTGTTGATTAGTATTTCTTGGCTTATTGCATAGGCAAAGTCTAATATTCCTTGTTTTGGGTTTCCATTGTCTCTTTGTGGAACATAGTATTGATCAAGCATTCTTCCTATTTTTGAGTCTGGAAGTATTCCTTCTAAGCCATGCCCTGTTGCTGCAAAAATTTTGTTTTCGTTTATTGCGTATAGTATTACTAAGCCGTTATCAGTGTCTTTTTTTCCTACGCCCCAAGTTTGGCCTATTTGCGTAGCATATTCTTGTGATGAATAACCTTCTAAACTTTGGACTATTACTAATACTATTTCTGCGCTTGTTTGTTTTTCAATGGTGCTGAAAAGTGTTAATAAGTATTGTTCTTCTTCATCAGTTAGTAAGTTTGCGTAATCGTTTACAAAAAATTGGTGTGTTGGACTTGGTATTTTCGCATTTATACTAGGAACTAATAACAAAAAAATTAGAAATAAAAAATATTTTTTAGTGGTTAGCATTTTTGATATAAAATCCCCCATAAATATTAAAATTAATAGCATTGATTGTTTGTATAGCCCACATAGTATATCGGTTAGTATGCGACCCTGTCACGGTCGAGGGCCGGGTTCGACTCCCGGTGTGGGCGTTTTTATGTTTTTCTTATTTTTGCAATGAAAAAGGCTTGTGTGTCGTTGTCTTGTGGATATAATTTTGAACAAAGGGTTACTTCTTCTGAGTATTTTTTGTTTTCGTATTCTTGCAAGCCTTTTCTTGTTTTTATTCCTTTGAATTTTGTTGGTTTTATTTCGCATTTTCTTTTTTTTAGAAGGTAGTCTATTACTTCTTCGTTTTCTTCTGGTGAAAGAGAGCAAGTGCTGTAAACTAAAATGCCGTTTCTTTTGAGCAAATCAAAGGCTCTTATTATCATCTTTTTTTGGAGTTTTGATTTTGCTAAAACCAATTTTTGGCTCCAGTTTTTTAGGGCTTTAAAGTCTTTTCTTACCAAGCCTTCTGAACTGCATGGTGCGTCTAATAATACTTTGTCAAAAACATCTTTTTTTGTTGTTAATAACAGGTCTTTTGTTATTGTTTTAGTGTTTTTTATTCCGAATTTTTTTATGTTAAATAACAGGCTTTTCATTCTTTGTTTGTTTTTGTCTAAGGCTATTATTTGGCCTTTGTTGTTCATTAAGCATGCTAATTGTAGTGTTTTGTTTCCTGGGGCTGCTGCTGCGTCTAATGCTTTTTCTTTTTCTTTAGGATTAAGAGCTAATGCGGGTAGCATTGAGGCTTTTTCTTGTAAGTTGAATAGTCCTTCTTGAAATTCTTGCGAAGAACCTGGTTTTTGTACGTTTGTTA
>JAWANB010000031.1:9557-11729 GCA_038895675.1 Candidatus Iainarchaeum sp. | reverse complement strand
TTTTTAATTAGTTGTTTAAGAGTTTTCCTGTAAAGCTTGACAATTTTTTTACTTTTTACTAAAGAAAAAACAACCCGTTTTTATAACTCTTTATTTGAACAAATTTAGCTATTAGCTATTTATAAATATAATAAATTTTATTATTCAATCATGAAAAAAAACAAAAAAATTGAAAGTGGACAAGTTTCGTTTGAATACTTAGTGATTTCTGGATTTCTAATTTTTGTTGCTGCTGTTTTTTTTGTGTATTCTATGTTTTCTATAAACAACAACTTGACTTCTGACAAAGCTAAACACTCTGCAAACTTAATTGCAAGTTATGCTAATTCGCTTTATTCTTCTGGAGAAGGAAGTTCTATAGTAATAGAAGTGATTTTACCTGAAAACTCTGCACTTTCTTTTTTCGGGAAAAACGTGATAATCAACTATGGTAATGGAAACGCTTATGGATATTCAGTAGTTAATTTTACCCCTGTTAATTTGGGAACAAAACAAGGAAACAGAGTACTAAAAATGACTTTTATTGACGGAAACATACTGGTGACAGAATGAAAATAAAAGCACAAGCTTCTTTAGAAGCAATAGTATCTTCTGGCTTTTTACTCATACTTTTAGTATTCGTAATCTATAACTATATTATTATGCAAGAAAATAATAGTAGGATTTCAAAAGAGACTTTGCAAAAACTCGATTGTTTGAAAATATCTGCTATAGCGAATTCACAAAAAGACTTTTACCATAATTCACAAATTACTTTAGAAGTGAGTTATCCTTTTTCGATTGACAATAACACAATAATTTTTTCTGATTACTATTGCAAAGCTCCTTTTGGAATAAGAAAAGACGTTAATCAAGGCCTAATAGTAATAAAAATGCAAGAAGGTGTTTTTGATGTTTATAACACGAACGGGTAAAAACAAAGGACAAGGGATTTTTGTAGACTTTTTTTTAGGCGCCATGATTTTTTTTGTTGTTTGGAGTTTAGTGAGCGTAAATTTTTGGAATTCTTTAGAAAATATCAAAACAACTAGCAAAATGCAAGAGATGGAAGCTATTGCAAAAATAACATTAGAACAACTATTAAGCTCTAAAGGTAGTCCTGCAAATTGGGAAGACAAAAACTTTAATGAAACTCAAAAGATAGGTTTAATTAATAATTCTGGGTATGTTGAAGAAAAAAAATTAGTGGCTTTTTCTAATGCTTCAATAAACTATGAAGAATTAAAAAAAAAGTTAGAGATTAATGGCTTTGACTTTTTCTTTGAGTTTTATGGGGAAGACGACATTAACGCCGGGCTTGAACCTATAGGTGAATCTATCAAAGTTACTGAAAAAAAGCAAGTGCCATACAAAGGAGGCGAAGGAATTGCAAAACTCACCATATATTCTTTCAAATAAAAGAAACAAAGCTTTCGCCTTTTCAGTAGATGCACTAATAGCGGTTTTATTAGCAGGCATGATTATTTTCGTTTTGTTCCAACAAATGGAAACAACAGAATACAATGTAGAAGTAATTAATTTGGCTGATAGTTCAATAAATTCAAGAATAACTAATGGCGTTTTGTCTTTGACTCTTGATACAAACTCTTTGCCTGAATCGGCAAATATCATAAGAAATTGGATATTAGAAGTTTTACCACAAGGATACGATGTTAATGTCGCCATTGAAAAAATGGTTTTAGACGAAGAAAAGTGCAATCAGCAAAAAACTTTTTCAAGTTGCTTTCCAGATTCAAACAAATCAGTTGCTACTGCTGGAACTTTTGGAAAAGGCACTATAATGAGCAACAACAAGTTTTTTGTAAACAAACAACCAAAAGGAGAATGCACGCCAACAAGCATTTTGCTTGACGACGAAGAAAAAATTTTGGATTACTTTGAAATAAAGAAAAAGGATAATACTGCACTTTTTGATTCTAACGAAATAGAGTTATTATTTGATGTGAATGTTAATCCTTCTGACAAAATAGTGTGCGACCAAAACGTTGAAATAACCTTGAAAATCAGAACTACGAGTGATGTTAGAAAGCCCATAGATATGGTTCTTGTCATGGATAGAAGCGGTTCTATGAGTTTGAGTGGATACTTTGTAGATGCTATTGAAGGCTATAAGGTTTGGGTTGATGGCAATGTTGCTTTTATGGCTGACGGTGCTGGCGGGTTAAGGGCTTT
>JAWANB010000031.1:1307-9459 GCA_038895675.1 Candidatus Iainarchaeum sp. | reverse complement strand
TCTTGTCATGGATAGAAGCGGTTCTATGAGTTTGAGTGGATACTTTGTAGATGCTATTGAAGGCTATAAGGTTTGGGTTGATGGCAATGTTGCTTTTATGGCTGACGGTGCTGGCGGGTTAAGGGCTTTCAGCATTTCTGATCCTTTTATACCTGTGCATCTTTCAAGATATGACCCTGGTTCAGTCATTGATGTACATGGAAATGACAAAAACGAATTTGTGTTTATTGCTGAAACTGCAGGAACTGACCAATTAATAAGAGTCAATAGACAAGACTTAAACAATTTGGTTTATCATGACGACATTTCTTTGGACTTGATAAGAGGTATTTTTGTTGAAGGAAAATATGTTTATGTTGCAGGAGAAGGTTTAGGAAGAAGCGATTCAGGGTTGATAATAATTGACGCTGGGAATTCTGCACAAGGGAGCATGCAAACAATAGGTAGGCTTGACACGACTGATCCGAGAGACGTTTTTGTTGATGGAAACTATGCTTATTTGGCTGACGGCTCTGCTGGACTAAGAATAATAAACATTACGAACAAAACAAACCCGACCCTTGTCGGAACATACAATACACCTGGAACTGCTTATGATGTAATCGTGGATGGAAACTATGCTTATGTTGCTGATTTGAGCGGAGGCTTGAGAATAATAAATATTACAAACAAATCTAACCCAACTTTAGCGTCTTATTACACGACAGGCAATTATATTAGAGGCATTGATTTACAAAAAGGCATTACAGCCAACGATAAAAATGTTTATATTACAGACTCTGGCTACTTATACAATCTTAGAGTTTCAAACCCTAATTCGCCAACCCTTTTAGCAAGGTATAGGGCATCATACAATTACTATGACGTAGACGTAAATGGAGAATTTGCCTTTGTAGCAGCGTATGAAGGTTACTTTGGTTCAATAGACTTGATAAAAGGCACAAGATTGGATTACGCAAAAGAAGCGGCAAAAAGCTTTGTAGACTTTAATGGATGGCAATTCCCGCCAGACCAAATAGGATTAGTTTCTTATAGTAGTAGTGCTACTGTTAACTCTGTTTTAAGCCAAGATACTAACAACCTCAAAAACCTTATAGATTCGCTTGTTCCTTCAGGGAGCACTTACACAGAAGACGGAATAAACAAAGCAACTAACGAACTTAATAGTACAAGACACAATCCAAAAGCTATAAAAGTGCAAATACTTTTATCAGACGGTCAATCAAACGTAGGTGACTCAAGCAGGGCAGCACAAACAGCAGCGAACAATGGAATAACAATATTCACGATAGCTTTCAGTTCAGACGCAGACATAAACGAAATGCAAACAATAGCAAACATTACAGGAGGAAAAATGTACAGGGCAGAAACTTCTTCAGACCTAATGGAAGTATTCAATTTCATTGCAAGAAACGTACAAGAATTAGCTACTGACTCAAACCTAATAGTACCAATACAAAAAGGAACTATAATAGTAAATGATGGAAATGGACAAATAATAGACGGAAACCTAGTATTTAACTCAGGAGAAATAAGTTCTACAACGCCTTTCTCAACAACTTACGTACTTAATTTTCCATGCTCTGAACCGCAAATATGTAATGTAGATGCTTTTACTTTCCCAGGAATAGGAAGTAAATTCAAGTATGTTGATTCAGACAACAACACCCACGTAATTGACTTTAACAACAACGTCACATTAAATTTTCTAACGAGAGACATTAATTTAGAAATAATTAAAGGAGAAATAATATCAAAAAACAATGTTTTGTTAGATGTCAAATTATCTAACATAGGAGAACTTGATGCAAACTCAACAAACTTGAGTTTTTACCTTGAAGACTTTAATAATCAAATACAAAGCATAGAAGTGCCTGCACTATGCTCACAAACTAACCCTGGTTGTACACAAAGCAGCATAACTTTTAATTCAATAAATGTAGGAAATGAAGGGCTGATTTATGCAAGGCTCAACGACCAAAACATAATAAGCGAATGCCCTAACGGAAATTTGGATGCAATAAACTGTTACTATGGTTCGGGAATTCAAGTTTACTCAATAAAATACAATATTTGGAGGAAATAAAGTGAAAGAAAAAAACAAAGGGGTGTTGTTTACCTTAATTATATTTTATGCCTGCCTAATAATAATAGGATTAGGCAACACAAAAACTAATATAGAAATAATGGAAAAAGAAAACAACTCAATAATTCAAGAATTGCAAAAAGCCAAAGAAATATTCTCGAATTATAGTAATGGCTTAATAGAATTGCCACTTTCAAAACAAAATTCAAACGTTGTTTCGAGGTTATTGCCATTCTCTTACGAAATTGACAAAAACAAAGCATATCTTGAAATTGATTTTCCTAATAACGCAAAAATAAATGACTATTTTGAAAAAATAAATTCACTAAAGATTTTTTATGAAACAAAAGAAAAGAAACCAAACAACGCTGTAAACATAGACATTAATGCACCATTGCCACAAAGTTGGGGAGGAAATGCAAAATCAATTAAGTTTAAAATAGAATCATGTAGCTTGCTTTCGTTAGATACTAATAGTTTCACATTTCAAAATTACTGCGGAACAAATTATTTAGAAAAAGTTTCAGAAGTAGAAATAAATTTAATTCTTAATAATATACACGACTTTAACTTATTAGTTTGTAATTTTGACAATAATACAACATGCCCAACAAACGAATTCCAACCTAACCAAAGTTTGCCCTTCATAAAACTGAATATCTCTGACGAAAATTGTACAAATTGCAGGATAGAACAAAAACAAGTTTCGGCTTTTTTTGACCCCAGCAAAGAAAACTATTTAGAATTAAAATGCCAAGAAAATTGCAATAGCAAACCTATAAAAGTAAGTCTAAAAGAAAACGTTATAATAGAAACAAATGAAAAAGTTAAATCAAAAATCAAAGTTGTTTTTAAAGAAGAAATAGAAAAAATAGTAAGTTTGGACACAAACATGAG
The DNA here is from genome assembly GCA_038895675.1 of Candidatus Iainarchaeum sp. GTDB lineage: Archaea > Iainarchaeota > Iainarchaeia > Iainarchaeales > Iainarchaeaceae > CABMIU01. The sequence goes on along the minus strand of JAWANB010000031.1, from coordinate 6,476 downwards.
TATTTATACAAACAGGGTGAAAATTTGGAAAAGATAATTGGCAAATCAATTTTGCTAATCGTTATCATAAGTTCAATTAGCTTTTTAGGATGCGTTAGTCCTATAGAAAACTCACAAAAACCACAAATAAACTTTTATACGACAAAAGAAAATTTTTTTGAAAACGAAGAAATTACTTTTTATCTTTCTGCAAAAAATACTGAACAAGTAATAATAAACTTCGGAACAGAAAAAAAAGTATTAGAATGCAATAATGAATGTGAAAAAGAATTTAAAGAAAAACTCAAAGCAGGAGCATACTCTATTGAAGCACAAGCGATAGGTAAAAACGATACAACAAAAGTATATTCAAAAATTTATGTCAAACCAACAAAAATTAAGTGTTCTGACGGAACCGAAAACAATAATTGTTCTGAAAAAAAACCTTATTATTGTGAAAACGGAAGCTTAAAAGAAAATTGTTTAGTTTGTGGCTGCGAAGAAGGTTATTATTGTAATGAAGGAAAGTGCAATATAAGTGTTTTAAAATTAAAGAAAATAGAAGCAGATTTTCCAAACAGAGTAACACCCAATTCAAAATTCGTGGTAAAAGCCATTGTTGAGTTTGACGAACAAACAATTAAAGGTACAACTTATTATTTTTCGCTAAATGGTAATGAAGCACAAAAATACATTTTCGACGGTGAAACTGAAAAGGAAATAGAATTAACTGATTACGCACCAAAAGAAGGAACAATTGATATAAGCATAGTTTCTTATGCTAATGAAAACAAAAGAGAAATAATGGGAACTTTTTATAAGCAAAAAGCAATTATTGTTGAAAGTGAAAGAAAAAAACTTGATGCACCAACAATCAATGGCTTTGCAGAAGGGAAAGATATAATATTATCTTGGAACAAAATTGAAGGAGCTGTAGAATACAGATTATATAAAAGCCTTGACGCTAATCCAATTTACATTTCCTACAAACTCTACAAAAAAATTAGCGGAAATGAAACAAGCATAGTTTTACAAAACCAAAACCAAGGTGGACACTATTTCGTGCTAACAGCAATAAACGCCTACGGAGAAGAAAGCCTTTACAGCAACGTATTTTCCGTGGAAGTAAAATGACTAAAAACAAAATCGATTAAATCTGCAATACCTGAAGAATTAAATTATTATTCATAAAAAATCACTTTATTTTATGCTAATAGCTATTACTGGCAACTTTGGGGTAGGTAAAAGTACTTTACTCGAATTTTTTAAAAAAAATGGCTGTGAAGTCTATGACTCTGACAAAATAGTTTCAGAATTGTATAAAGAAAAAAGACTCATTCTAAAACTAAAAAGACAATTTGGCAATAAAATAATAACAAACGGAAAAATAAACAAAAAAGAGTTAGGAAAAATAGTTTTTGAAGATAAAGAAAAACTAAGTTCGTTGAACAAAATTGTGCATGGTATTGTAAAACAAAAAATAAAAGCAATAAAGCACAAAGGCAAGTTGGTTTTTGTGGAAGTGCCATTGCTGTTTGAAGCTAAAATGGAATCACTTTTTGACAAAACGATTTTGGTGATAGCGCCAAAAAAGGCGTGTTTGAAAAGATTGTTAAAAAAAGGAATTAAAAAAAGAGAGTTTGAAAAAAGAGTTAGTTTTCAGATAAACAAAGAAAAAGCAAAAAAGAAGGCAGACTACATAATAAATAATAATTCTACGACAAGAAATTTTTTAGTTAAAGCAATAAAAGTTTATGAAAAAATAAGAAGATCACTATGAATAAGCAGATAGCAGTATACCCTGGTACTTTTGACCCTATAACTAATGGACACTTGGATGTGATAAAAAGAGGCTCCAAACTTTTCAAAAAATTAGTAGTGGCAGTTGCCAAAAAAACAACAAAGCAAACTCTTTTTACTGATGAAGAAAGAGTTAAAATGGTAAAAGAAAGCGTTAAAAGAATTAAGAATGTGGAAGTAAAAGCCTTTGACACGTTATTGGTTGAGTTCATGAAAAAGCAAGGCTCAACAATAATATTAAGAGGCTTAAGAGAAAGAGGCGACTTTCCTTTTGAGTTGCAAAACGCAATAATAAACAACATGCTTGACAAAAAAATAGAAACGGTCTTTGTCATGACAAGCCCTAAAAACTTTTACATTTCCTCAAGCATAGTAAAAGAAATATTTTATTATAATGGCAATGTTTCAAGCTTTGTGCCTAAACCTGTTTTCAAAATGCTTGAGAAAAAGAAACTACAACAAAAAAAGTTATTAAACAAAGAACTGAAAAACAAGGAAAGAGCTAAAAGTTAAATATAACAACAATTAATGATTTAATAATGGTTAATGAAAAAGCACAATCAGCATTAGAATACCTAATGACTTATGGCTGGGCACTAATAGTAATAATAATAGCAATTGCTGCTGCAGTAACCTTAATACCAAAAGCTCCGCCAAGTTGCACAGGATTCCAAAAACTCGTTATTACAAACTATAACCTAACAAGCAACGGCTTAGGAATTGCTATTACTAATGGAACAGGAAGAACAATATCAAACTCTAACTTTAATGCAATTTTTGTAATGAACGAAAACCAAGTAGCAGATGTGAATTACAACGCAGGAAATGTTAGCCAAGGCGCCCTAATAAATCTTAACTTTAACCCTGGAACCACTTTGACAGGAGAAATAAGAGTAAATATAACAGCAACATACTTTGATGGAGACTTTAATAGAATAGAAAAAGCGAGTTGTGTTGGCTCTCTATAAGCTAAATCACCACAAAAATAATTTAAAAAAAACTTAACAATTCAAAACAGAAGCATTTAAATATTAGAAAATACTATTGAATTAAAAATTAGAACTTTTTTGTAAAAAAAAAGGGAGGAGAAAAAATGAATCTAAAGAGAATGAAAGGCCAATCAGCATTAGAATACCTAATGACTTATGGCTGGGCACTAATAGTAATAGTTGTTGTAATAGCAGCACTCGTTGTGCTAGTTCCTAAACCAGCTCCAAGCTGTACTGGATTCCAAAAGCTTACAATAACTAACCAAAACTTGACAACAGATGGCCTACAAATAACAGTCTTGAATCAAACAGGTAGGTCTTTGACAAACGTTGATTTTAACGCAAACTTTGGAACACAAGGAACAGCTTCAAGCACAGGAAATACCTTTAGCGTAGGAGAAACAAAAACAATAAGCTTTAATACTCCATTATCAGGACAAGTAAAGGCTGACTTGACAGTCTCCTACAACGACGGACAATTCGTAAAAACAGAGACTGGAAGCTGCAGCGGTTCATTGTAAAAATAAAAAAAAAGTTTTTCTGGAACTTTTGTTCCAGAAAAACCACGATTTTTTACTAATTTTTTAATTTCTGACTTTTTATTTTACAATTTATGCTCTCCATAAATGTTCTTAAAAACTGACAAAAATAAAGTCTAAAAAAGCGCCTTACCCAAAAAAAATAGTATTGCAAAAAAACAAAGACAACCAAAAAGTTAACAAAAAACTACAAAGTGCACAAATTAGATAAATATAAAAAGCGAATTTCTTTATTCAGTTTTATGAAAACTAAAAAAGCAAAAGTAAAAAAACTACAAAAAAAAACTAAAATTGCTAATAAAAAGAAAAAAAAGACTGAAAAAATAGAAGAAAAAAAAGTTGAAGTAAAAGAAAAACCTTTAGAAAATCAACAAGCTACAGAAAAGCCACAAGCCATTATTACAAAAAAACCTAATTTTGAAGAAACTTTGGAAAGCCTAAAATCAGGCAAAGCTATAGTAAATGAAAGTGAAATAGATAAAGAATTGGCATTAAAAAAAATGACTATTGAAAACTTGAAACGAGAATTAGGAATAATTACTCAGCAAACAACCCAACAACAAAATATTGTACAAAAAACTATTGAACAAACAAAAGAAAATGTAGAAAAGCCAAAAGAACAAAAGGTTTTTGTTGAAAAAGTTGAGAAAATAGAAACTGATTTTGACCGAATACTAAAGTATTTGGAACAAAAAGGCAAGGTTAGTTTTTCTATGATAGCAAAAGACCTCAATATAGAGTGGAAATTGGTTGACGAGTGTTGTAATATTTTGAAAGAAGAAGGTAAAGCAGACATCATTTATCCGCCTTTTGGCGATCCTGTTTGTATTTTAGTTAAAAAAACTAATTAAGATTTGAAAAATAATCGAATAGGATAAAAATAAAAGCAATTAAAACGTAATTCATGGCATGGCAGAAATTCTAATAAAAGAATACTATATTCAAGAAGAGCAAGTTAACATTCCTATAAAAATAATAATGCGAAACAATGATTTCACAAAAACTTATTTGTTGGAATTGCCTGAGTTTGGAGAAGGAACAAAGGCATTGATAGAAAGCATAAAGCATTCAATAATCATGGATTCTGGTGTAAGCGCAGAAAAAATGCTTGACCCTAAATCTGTTTATGAAATTAGAGCCAAATTTCTTTCTTCTGCTAAAAAAATGCTTAAAGAAGAATTGCCAAAAATAAACGAAAAAGACAGAGAAATGATTGCTTTAATTCTATTGAATGACATGTTTGGTTTGGGCAAAATAGACTTTTTGTTGCTTGACGGGAACTTAGAGGAAATAGTGGCAAATAACGCGCAAGAACCTGCATGGGTTTACCATAAGGAATTTGGTTGGCTTAAAACAAACATATTTTTTTCTTCTGAAGAACAATTACAAAACTATGCTAACATAATAGCAAGAAGAGGTGGAAAACAAATAACTACGCTGAACCCTTTGCTTGACACACATTTGGTTTCAGGAGATAGAGCAAACGCAACTCTTTTTCCTATAAGTGGAAAAGGAAATACAATAACCATAAGAAGGTTTAGAAGAGACCCTTGGACAGTAACTGACTTCATAAAAAACAAGACTGCAACTAGTGAAGTAATGGCTTTAGTTTGGTTGTGCATCCAATACGAGCTAAACATGATACTCTCTGGCGGAACAGCTTCTGGAAAAACGAGTTTTATGAATGTTTGCTTACCTTTTATTCAGCCTAATCACAGAGTAATAACGATTGAAGATACAAGGGAATTGATGTTACCTGAGTTTTTGCATTGGGTTCCTATGACAACGAGAGAACCTAATGCTGAAGGCAAAGGCGAAGTAAACATGTTAGACTTATTAGTCAATAGTTTAAGGCAAAGGCC
>JAWANB010000031.1:0-1208 GCA_038895675.1 Candidatus Iainarchaeum sp. | reverse complement strand
GGATAGAATAATAGTTGGAGAAACGAGAAGGCAAAGAGAAGCAGAGGTAATGTTTGAAGCAATGCATACAGGCCATAGTGTTTACACTACTTTTCACGCTAACACTGCCGAAGAAACAATAAGAAGAATGGTGAACCCACCAATAAGCATTCCTTCAACAGTACTTGACTCTGTACATCTCAACGTTGTAATGTTTAGGAATAGAAGACTTGGAGTAAGAAGAGTATTGCAAGTTGCAGAGTTCGTACCTGAAAAGAGAGGCACCGAAGAGACCTTAAAAGCTAATACTTTGTACAGGTGGAGAGCAATAGACGATACTATTTCAAAAGACTCTGAAAGCATAAGACTTTACGATGAACTTTCTTTGCACACAGGCTTAACATATGATGAAATAGAAAAAGACTTAGAAGACAAAAAAAACATATTAGAATGGATGGTAAGACAAGATATTCACAACATAAACGATGTTGGCAAAGTTATGGCGCACTATTATTTGGATTCTGACAGCATAGTCAAAATCGCAAAAAGAAACGAGAGGCCAGATTTCTTATGAAAATAAACATACCATTTCTGCCTTTGCCACTCAATGAAATGATAAGAATTTCAAAAAAACTTGTTGGAATAGGAGACCAAGTATCTAAATTATTCCCTTTTTTGAAAAACGACTTGAAAATTGCAGGAATAAACATTACACCAGAAATTTACGGAGCAATAATAGCCATAGTGTTTTTTATTTATGCAATATTAGGATCTATAATTGGCTATGTCTTTGCATCGAGGTTTGTACCACAACTCACAATACAAGCTTTTGTAGTGTCAGGTCTGTTGGCAGGATTGTTGACAAGTATTCAAGTTGCAGTTTACCCAAAAATTCTAATAAAAAAGAAAGTAAGAGACATTGAAAGAAACCTTATTTTTGGATTGAGAACAATTTTGGTTGAAATAAAAGCAGGAGTAACTTTGTTTGATGCAATAGGAATAGTCGCAAAAGAGCAAAATGGAGAGCTAAGCAACGAATTTGAAAAAACTGTGACAAAAATACAAACAGGCACTTATCAAAATACGGCACTTGAAGAATTAGCTGAAAACACTCCTTCAATTTACTTTAAGCGATCAATATGGCAATTGGTAAATGGACTAAAATCTGGCGGCGATGTTGGAACAGTAATGCAATCTCTTGTTGAACTATTAACAAAAGAAAAATCAAA
>JAWANB010000030.1:7841-12136 GCA_038895675.1 Candidatus Iainarchaeum sp. | reverse complement strand
TGCATACCATAACCTTGAAAAAGCAGTTTTTTATCCAGATAAATTGGCAAGGCACAACATGGCTTTTGCTTCTTTAGAAGCAGCAAAAGCATTTAGTCAAACTGGGACTACAGCACCACACACAATCTCGAGACCATTTACAAAATACTATGGATTAACGCATGGTTTTGCTGTTGCTTGTACTATCCCGTGGTTTTTAGATTTCTATTATGATGCAATGCCTGACAGAATTATTGAATTATGCAATATTATAGGCGCAAAAAGTGTAGAAGAGGCACAAAATAAAATAACAGCCCTAATAAAATCAGTTGGAGGAAAAACTAGGTTAAGGGACTTTGGAGTAAAAGTAAATGACTTTAATAAAATAGTTTCAGAATCAATGATGCAAAAACCACAAAACCCAAAAAAGCACACAAAACAAGACATAATGAGACTTTTAGGAGAACTCTATTAAATTTATTTGAATTCATAAAACTGGTTTTTTTAGCGTTTTATAAGCTTCTTCCAAAATCCTAAAAGAGCCAGTAACAACAATCAGAGTTTCGGCATCGGATTTTCTAATTGCTTTTTGCAAAGCTCTCTTAACAGAACTAAAAGACTTACCGAAACCAATTTTTTTTCTTAACTCAAATTGACCCAAAGCTCTCTTGCATATTCCTTTTTCTTTTGGTTTACAAAAATAAACTTGAGAATTATCAGGAAACAATTTTTTTAAGCCTAAAATATTTTTGTCTTTCATAACTCCAAAAATCACAAAAAGTTTTTTATGAGGCACAAAACTAATGTTCTTGAAAAGAACTTCCCAACCTTGCAAATTATGAGCTACATCAAAAATTATCAAAGGCTTCTTTTTCACAATTTCAAATCGCCCTTGCCATCGCGCATTAGCTATTCCTTCCTTAATATGCTTTAATTTTATTCTAAAACCTTTTTTTATTAAAGCATAACAAATTCCAACAGCAATGGCAGCATTGGAACACTGATGCAAACCTAAAAGAGATACGTTTAATTTTAGCTTGAATGGCCTAAAAACAATTATTTGGTTTTTTAAAAAATTACTTTCAACTATTTTAAATTTAGGAAAAAATAGTTTTGCATTTTTCTCCTTACACTTTGAAATTATTACATTCAAACCTAAATTTTCTTTAAGTGCTACTACAAAAGAATTTTCCTTTATTATTCCAGCTTTTTCTTTAGCTATTTTTTCTATAGTATTGCCTAAATATTGAGTATGTTCTAAAGTTAAAGTAGTTATTGCACAAACGTCGCCTTTAAGAACATTAGTGGCGTCTAACCTTCCGCCCAAACCAACTTCAACTATTAGAACGTCAACATTTTTTTCTTTAAAATAGAGTAAAGCCGCGAAAGTCAAAGCCTCAAATTGAGTAATATTTATTTTATTCTTTTTAGCTATTTCTTTTGTTATACTTATCACTTTAGCAAAATCCTTTTTTGTTATTTTTCTACCATTCACTCTTATTCTCTCAGTAGGCTCGATTAGATGCGGAGAAGTGTAAAGGCCAGTCTTATAACCTGCCTTTCTCAAAACACTTTCCACAAAAGCACAAACACTGCCCTTACCATTACTACCTGCAACGTGAACAACCTTGAAATCACTTACAACAAAATTTGATATCTTACAAAGCGTTTCCATGTTTTCAAGGCCAAAACCCTTGTACTTTACCTTTAAAGAATCTAAATAATTTTTTGCTTGAACATAGTTCATAAAATTCACTTTAAGCAAGATCAAGTATTACAAAACTATTAAGGAACCTAATATAAAAGACAATAAAGCAGACACCATAGCAAATTTTACAAGTTTCCTAGAATTAGAAAAATTATTTTTAAGTAAATCTTGATAAGAAAAATACAACAAAGAAACCGTAACCAAAAAACCTGACAAATAAATTATTTGATTTTTCATATTATAAAACGCCAAGAAAGCACAAACTATTGAAAAAAGGAAAATAAAAAAAACTATTTTCTTTATTTTTTCAATTCCAACAAGCATTGGTAAAGTAATTTTATAACCTTTGTCTCCTTTAAGATCCTCCAAATCTTTTATTATTTCTCTCGCACCATTAGCAAAAAAAGCAGACAAAGCAGGAAAAAACACTAAACCATAACTTCCGTTAAGAGTAGCGCCATAAAAAATAGTAAAAGCAGTAAGAATAGCTATTAACCAATTACCAACATACTTAAATTTTTGTAGCAAGCCTGCGTAAATTATTAATGCTAAAGAAGAAACAGAAGCTATTATAATTGCATGAAAATTTACAAAAGCTGACAAGAATATGCCAATAGTGAAAAGTGAAAGTGAAAGCCAATAACTTGTTTTTCCTTCTTGTTTTTTTCTACCTAACCTTTTATCTATATCAGCATCAAAAAAATCATTTATAGCATTACCAGCGCCTGTTATCGCGAAAACAGAAACTAAAAGCAGCAACAACTTATTACTAAACTCAAAATAACCAGAAGACAATATGAAGCCGACTAAAACACCAAAAATTGAAATAACACAATTTTCTATTCTTACAGCACTTACAAAGCCTTTTAAGTCCATCAAATAGTTGATACTTTTACAAATTTAAAAGACTTTTGAGAGGCATTATTTTCGCATAGTATAAACAGCAAACCCAATAACACTTAAAACAACTAACAACCCTACTGAAAATAAAACTATAGGTAAATCAATAGAACTAAAAAAGTCTTTTTTAGACTCTGTTGTTTCTTGTGGCGCTTCGCTTGGCGTTTCTTCAATCGAAGGTCTGACAACAGGCTTATCAGAAGGAACAACAGAAGGTTTAGGCGATACTTCAGGTTCCTCGTCTTTTTTAGTCGAAGGACCAACAATTATTTTCTTTCTTTTTACATCATATTTAGTAGTTCTATCAGAATTCCAAAGTGTAACTACAACCTCGTATTCACCACCTTCTAAAGGAACCCAAACATCCGAAAAAGTTACATTAGCAACTCTCCCACTTTGTATTTGAGAACTACTTCCTTTAGTATAGAAAATACTTCGCCCAGACTTCAAAACATTAACATCAATAGAGAAAGACCTAACACCAACCAAACCATGAGAAATACTAACAACAACGTCAACAGGAACCAAAACCTCTAAAGGAGAAACAGAAAAGTCATTAATTAAAACCCTGAAACCACCACTACCAACACCTGAACCACCACCAATAGAACCAGAAGAACCACTGCCGCTAGAACCAGAACTACCGCCAGAAGAACTTGAACCACCAGATTGATTACCAGAAGAAGGCTGAGAAGGACAAGCAGGACAGGGACCACCACAATCAACACCTAACTCACCTTGATTTTGTATTCCGTCATTACAAGAAGGAGCAGGAACAGAAGGGCTCACACTAGGAGATGGACTTTGAGAAGGTTGAGTTATTTGATCTTCTATAACAAATGAATGCGACAACCCACTCACAACAAACTTATTATCTACAACAGAACAAGAAACAGAACCAGAGCTAGGGCACTGAATTTTAGTACAAGACATTGTCAATTCTTCGAGCAATACCTTTTCACTCTCTTCAAAAACACCAGAAACATCAGCATCATAAACACAAACAGCATTAGAAGAATTCACTTTTTTAGGCAAAGTAATACTCTTTCTAACACCAGAAGGAACTTCAGCCACAACATAGAATTCTTTAGGACTTTCTTCAGAACTTCTCCTTATAGCCAAAGAACTCAAACGAGAGTCTGAAGGAGAAACCCCAAGCAAAGTCACTATTTCATTACCATTCTCTTTATCTTTAACAACGACGTTACCATTAGAAGAAACCAAATCTAAGTCTCGCAACCTGAAAAACTCTTGCCTTAAAACAATGACATTTATAGTGTTTGACACAGAAGACGCGCCTTTGTCATCAAACGCCTTTGCATAAACTCTATAATTGCCTTTTCTAAGGTTTGAAAAATTGAATTTCCAACCATCAATAGAAGTAGTGTCTTCGCCTACTTTAGAATCATTCAAATAGAATTCTACTTTAGAAATTGTTCCGTCAGGGTCAGAAGCATTAGCAATAGCTACAAAAGAAAAAGGCGCTGCTTGCTTAATATTATTTGGAGGGCTTGTTAAAGAAATGACAGGCGGAACATTAGGCAATGGCGAAGGAGAAACTGTAGGCCTAATCTCATTGGGAGGAGCAACAACCGAAAAACTCACAGAACCAGAAACACCAACACCACCCCTATCATCAACAGCACGCGCAGACACAACATAAGAACCAACACCAACACCATCCCAAACAAACTCAAACGGAGCAACA
>JAWANB010000030.1:0-7741 GCA_038895675.1 Candidatus Iainarchaeum sp. | reverse complement strand
AGAACCAGAATAAAAATCAACACGAACAACACGCCCATCAACATCAGAAGCAACAGCACCCAAAACAACACGAGCAGGAGCAACAAAAGAAACACCATCAACAGGCGAAACCAAAGAAACAGAAGGAACCCTATTAGGAACCTCAGGAGCAACAACCGAAAAACTCACAGAACCAGAAACACCAACACCACCCCTATCATCAACAGCACGCGCAGACACAACATAAGAACCAACACCAACACCATCCCAAACAAACTCAAACGGAGCAACAGAATCAGAACCCAACAAAACAGAACCAGAATAAAAATCAACACGAACAACACGCCCATCAACATCAGAAGCAACAGCACCCAAAACAACACGAGCAGGAGCAACAAAAGAAACACCATCAACAGGCGAAACCAAAGAAACAGAAGGAGGAACGTTAGGTTGAGGTGAAGGTGAAACAGAAGGTTTTTCTTCAGTTGGAGGAGAAACACGTTCGGCAACATTTAAAGAAATTACAGAACTGCTACCAATAGCTCCAAAATCATCAAAAGCATAAGCTATTATTTCATGAGTACCTTTAGTTAAAGTAGTTTCGAACCTATAAGGACTTCTTTCAACCCTGCCTACTTTAACGCCATTATCATAAAAGTCAACCCAAGCAATAGAGCCATTTGGATCAGAAGCAGACACCTCAAAACTAATTCTTTCACCTTCAACAAGCCCTGAATTTTTAGATGTAGAAAGAGAAACTATTGGCGCAGGATTTTCAACTAAGTTCCAGCCGTTAGTACGATAATAGTATGCTTCAGCCTTTATGACATATGGGTCATCAACAGAAGAAAACTCAAAAGTAAATTCGTATTTTCCTTCATCGCAAATGTTGCTTTTGCCTTCCGTAATATAAATACATCTTAAAGTTCTTTCATTCAAATTATTTATAACAATAATCTTATTGTCTGGCCTCTTAATAGAAATTCTATTAATACCGCCAAAATATGTTCCGTAAATTTGATTTAGCAAAAGCCTATGCCAATCAGGCTTGTTTAAAAGTTGTGGCTTATTTCCTGAATCTTCAAACAAAATAGACAAAGAAGTCAATGGTTCTAAATTAGGGCCTAACTCAACTAACTTGTCTTCAACAAAAGAGGCCTTTATGGGTGGCTTCAATAATTCAAAATCCCCAGGATTAGAGTATAGACTACCAGTAAAAGTTTGACCATACGCCATGTCAAATTTTTTGTCTTTACTAACATCATAAGAGATTCTACTAACGCCAAACATTGGATGCGTATAATATAGTGTCTTTTTTATGTCAGGGTTTATTTCTCCGCCTATTCCGACAGAAATAATTCCTGAAGGAATTGCTTGATTGAAAGAAAATAAGACAAAGTTTTCTATTTCATTTTTGAAAGGCTTAAAAAAACTAACTTGTCGTTTAAGATCGTTAGAAATAGAACCTAAATTAAGATTGGTTATGTTTCGCAAATCATTAACATGAGCTCCAGCCATTAGCAAGTTTTGTGCATTATAAAAACTTTTGCCTTTATCTTTAGCATGATAACCAAAGTAAGCAGGCCACTTGTTTCTGGAAGAATCGGAAACGGAGAAATAATAATCTACTTTCTTTAAAGACGGACAACCGTGTAAATCGTAAAAGCCTGAAAAGAACATCAAGTTCGGTTTTTCTCGGAAAGAAGTAATTTCTTTACCGAAAACTAAAAACTTTCCGTAAAACTCTAAATTGCTTTCCCTTAAAATGCTTTCGAAATTATCTTGTAACAAAGGAACTTCGTTTTCATTAATGTTCAAAGTAACAACGCCGTTAGAAGTCTTAGAAGCATCTATTTCTCTCACAACATACATTGCACCGCCTGAATTAATTCTATACCAAGGCCCATCTTTCCAACCTTTCACATAAACAACATCGTAAGAACCATCTACAAAAAATAATTCTTTCACATTCTCATTAGGACCAAGTTTCAAACTACGTTGTGGCAAATAATAATCCTTTGTAAAAAGGTATAAGTCCCTGACAAAAGTTTCCCCAACTTGATTTGATTTTGGCGTAAAATTCAAAACAAGCTTATTGAATTTTACAAGACCAATAGGCATTGTTGTCTCGTTTATCTTCTCTCTAAAATCACAAGTAGAATAAACTTCTAATTTTAAAGCAGTAGTATAATAACCGCTTTTAAGTGAAATGATTGAAGGCAAAGAAAGACTTATTTCATCAAAAGACTTTGGAGAAAGACAAATAGTATTTTTAGAAGTTGAAAAATTTACGTTAAAACCATTGCCTCTATAATCAATCACAGCTAAGGGCGCAATAGTATCAAAACCTGAATCATAACCAGCACTATTATAATGGTCTATTTCAGATTGATAAACCAAAGTAGGAGCAACTATTTTTACTCCCACTGAAGAATCACCAATATTCTTAATCTTAAAGTTCTTTACTTGAGTTTCATAAGGAGGCAACGAAATAAAAGCCAAAGAAACAGGATCAGTAATAACTTTAGCATTAAGAGCTTTTACAGCATCAACAACACCATTGCCTTGAACAAAATGACTATAAAGCCCAGTATCAACACCAGAACTAACTATCGCACCTTTAATATCATCAGGCGACCAATCAGGATGAGCCTGTTTCAAAATAGCAGCCAAACCACTAATATGAGGAGTAGCCATGCTAGTACCACTAGAAACCCCATAATCTCTATTCCCTGGATGATCACGACAAGTGTCAACCTTCGTAATTCCTCTTGCTAAAGTAGAACAAATATTTACACCAGGAGCAACAATATCAGGCTTTAACAAGACCTCGCCATGGTCGTCAGAAAAAATAGGACCATTCATGCTAAAGGTAGCAACATCTCTATTTATAGAAGCGCCAACAGTAATTGCCTTTCTTGAAGAACCAGGAGAACCCATGTAAGGATAACCATTAGGCATATAGTTTCCAGCAGCAGCAACCACAACAACACCATTATCAACAAAATTATCAATAGCAACACTAAAAGGACTGTCTTGATTACCAGGGCCTCCTAAACTCAAATTTATTACATGAGCCCTGTCAGAATAATCCCTATCACCATTAGGATCCATGGACAAATCTAAACCTCTCAAAATAGAACCCCAAGTACCACGACCACCCTTGTCAAAAACTTTATAAGCCAAAAGTTTAACATCAGGCGCAACACCTTTGAAAAATCTACCATTAGCCGCAATTATACCAGCAACATGAGTTCCATGCCCAGCATCATCCATAGGGTCATTATCATTGTTTATAACATCATAACCACCAATGACCTTACAACTAGCACCAAAACAACCACCCAAATAAGAATGCCTATAATCAACACCACTATCAATCACAGAAACTCGCACACCTTTACCAGTCAAATTATTACCACTAGCGTCTTTTAACGCCCATAATTGGTCAGCCTTTATATAAGGCACGCTATCTGCCAAATCCATTTGAACTTTGACGTTAGGATAAACTTTCTTCACAACACCAAGTCTCTCAGCTTCAGCAATTGCCTCTTCAAAATTACCAACATCAACTTCAATTATAGCACCATTAAAAACGTTGAACAAAGACGCCTTTTTCTCAAAACCATTAAAAAACTTGGAAAGAGCAACAAGAGTAGCATCGTGTTCTCTAAGCAAATAATCAAAATAAAGTTTAGCTTCAGGCCTCTTAACAAACTCATCCAAGTCAAACCCTAACTCTCTTGCCTTCTCTAAAATAGACGAAGAATTGAACTGAACAATCAAAGAAACCCTATTTTCGTCAATAGCACTACTAAAATCTCTGCCAAACAAAACATTAGGCTTGTAAGACACTGAACTTTTAGAACCTAAAGAATCAAAAGAAGAAAATAAAAAACCAGAGGCCTGTAATTGAGACACGCCAACAGGTTCGCCATTCTCAGACAAACCAACTAAAGCCGCGCCAGGTTGAACATCATTACAACTAAAAGTAGTGTCAGCATAAGAAACTTCCAAAAAATTAGAGCCAAGACCAAAAACACCATTAGAAGCCAAAGCCCTAACAACAACCAAATAACGACCTTGAGAAGAATAAGACTTAACAAAACTAGCACTACAAACACTACAATTGTCACCAGAACAAGAAGCGCCAGAACAAACACGCTCAGCACTACTCCCATCACCAAAGTCAATAATTAGTTTCTGTAAAGAAGAATTTTCAGAAACAGAAGAAGGAAGAAAAGCCATTACTTCAATATTTGTGCTTTGATTAGGAACAGGATTATAAGGCTGAAAATCAATAGAAACGTTAGCCAAAGGAAGTTCAGGATTAACAACATCGCTCAAACCAAAATCAGTTCCAGCAGCACCAACTTGTTGCTTCAAATACCCACAATCAATTTCACAAGAAAGAGCTTCATCAGGAGAACAAACGCCATCACCACAAACACTACGATCTTGCAAAGGAACACTACAACCGGCTAAAAAAACGAATAAGAATAAAGCAAATCGCCAATCAAAAAATCTAAACATTTAAAATATAGTAAAAGAACCCATATTTAAACTCTTTCACTAAAAAAAATCGTTTAAACGATAAAAAACCATTTTTTAACTATAGCACAAACAAAAATAAATATGGCAAAAATAACAAAAACCAATAAAGGCTATGAAATTAGTTTTAATGAAGAAGAAGCAAAAGCATTGGAAATAGAAGCCACAAAAAAATACGAGATAGTAAAAGTAAAAGAAAACTTATGGGTAATGACTTTAGAAGAAACAAAAAAAGAAAACGTTTTTAGCGAAGACTACGAAATAGAACAAAAAATAATTTCCATGATAAGAACATTGCCGCCAAAAGAAAGAATGGAAACATGGTTTGAAAAAAAATTGAACGAAAAAGAAAAACAAAAGTTCCAAGAAATGTTAGAACAAGGAAAAATAAAAAAATTTAAGTCAAGTGAAGTATTCAGAAAAGCTCTGTACGTATTAAACAAAGACCAACAAAACAAAAAAAAGACTTACGAAAACAAAGAAAAAAAACCAGAAGAATACAGCTTAGAAAAAGACGGCTTTATGATAGTTAAAAACGAAACTTTGGCAAAACAAATAAGCGACCAAAACAAAGACAAAATAAAAGAAGGAAAAATAAGAGGCATGAGAGTATTCACTGGAGAATACTATATAATAGAAAATGAGTTGCTCCGAGAAGCTGAAAATAAGATTCTCAAAGAACTAATGAAAGAAACAAAACAAAACATACTTAGTTTAGCAGACAAAACAAAGTTAACGCCAACCCTAATTAGAGTATGTGCAGAGTTTCTAAAAGAAGAAGGACAAATACTTGAAAAGAAAAAAGACAATTTCCAATACATAGAGTGAGCAACATGAAAGTCCTAATACCTTTGTTAGGAGAAAACGACAACGAAGAATTTATTCTACAAGCAGCACAAAAAGCAAAAGAAATAGTGATACTGCTTATAGTAGAAAACACTCCAAACCAAAAATTTGGTTTTACAACAAGCCAAATAAGCAAAGGAGAAAAATTAATAGAAGAAACAAAAAATAAAATCTCAAAAAAGAAAAAAGTAGAAGATATAATAGAATGGGGAGACCCAAGCACAAAAATAATAAACACAGCATTACTCAAAAAAGTTGACAAAATAATAATGAAAACTCAACACAACCAATTATTTGAAGAACTGGTAGAAAAAATAAAAAAAGAAAAAATAGAATTAGAACTAATTTGAAAAGAAAGAAACACAAGCCTGAGAAAACAAAAAGAATAAAAAAACACAAACTAAAAAAAAGACTAAACACAAAAAGACCATTAAAAGCAACAAAAAAAACCTAATAAAATAAATTAACCGAACACCATTTTTTCAGCAACTTTCAAATTTTCTTTAGCTGACTTTTGATGCTCTTTCAACAAAGGAACAAAAAAATTTATTGCAAATTTTTTCAACTCAGAAGCAAGCATTTGACCAGAAGAAAAGTCTTGCCCAATCTTGTAAAGCTCTTTAGTGTCAGGGTAATGGAATTTTAACAATTCAAAAACCAAATCAATTTCAAGATTACCGCCTTTCTTTCTATGCTCCTCAACAGTCGGTTGCCCGCCTGAAAAAGCCCTATTAATTTTCTTCTCAATTTCCTTAGGCGAATCACTTAAAAACAAAGCAGTCTCAGGCCTTGAAGAAGACATTTTTTGACCAGGTTGCAAACCTTGTTGGTGCTTAAAGTAAACGAAAGAAGGAAGCTCCAAATCATAAGGCAATTTTTTAGCCAAGTCCCTACTTAACCTTGCATGCGGGTCTTGATCAAGGCCTATGCCGGTAATAGAAGGCATTTTGCCAAAAAACTCAGGCAATTGAAGATGCAGAATATCAGCGTATTGAAGCAAATTGGCAGAAACCTTGCCCAAATCAACATGACCATAAGCAGACTCGAAAGTATTTGTTGTTATTTTCTTACTCAACTCAAAAGCAAACTCATAATACCTTGACTCTTGTCTTGACTGAACATAAATGTCTTCTGGCTCCAAACCAAAAGCAAGCAAATCAGAAATATTTTGCACAGCCCACTTTTTTGCAGTAAACAAATCAGGAACCTTATTGTCAGGCCTACTAACATAAGCGTCAATATCACAAACAGCAAACTTACTCAAAGCACCTTTAGCCTTGAAAAACAAAAACAAATCAACATCAACTTTATGCCCCAAATGAAAAGGACCAGAAGAAGCAATTCCAGTAAGATTAATAAAAGGCTTTTTTGACTCGATTCTCTTAAACACTTTCTCAAAATCTCTATGGGCAACAACAAGCTTCCTCTCAAAAAGAAAATGATCTAATTTAGAACCAAATTCTTCAGGAAAAACAGAAAGACCGAACTCTGAAAAAACATGAGAATAATCACTAACAGCAAAAGAACCCCAAGGATCAATTTTGTCCATAAAGAACCATTTAAAATAAATGCACTATATGATTTAAATTACAAGGTGAAACAATGGCATTACTCATTAACGACAAAATTTTAACAAAAGACAAAAGGCTGTCAGACACTTTAAGACAAAGGGGATTTGGCGAAACCAAAGGAAACGAACTAATATTAGACCTATTTGAAGCTTTATACTTACTCCAAAAAGAAAAATTCACCATAAAAAACTCGAAAACCGAAGAAGAAATGAAAGAAGAAGATTACATAAAGTACGCGGACAAAAAAATAAAAAATTTTTACTTGAAATACCAAGTCTACAAAGACTTAAGAGAAAGAGGCTTCGTAGTAAAAACAGGCTTCAAATTCGGATTTGACTTTAGAGTATACCCAAGAGGAAAAAAACCAGGCGAAGCACATTCACAATGGTGCATAAACGTCACAACACAAGACGACAAATACAACTTCATAGAACTAAGTAGGATGGTAAGATTAGCAAACAACCTGAAAACAAAACTCCTTAATGCAGTAATAGACTCAGAAAACGAAATAAATTATTACGAAGTAACAAGAATAACACCATAAAAACAAAAGAACCAAAAACACTAACAGCCTAAAAAAAACAAAAAAAAGGCCATTAAACACCTAAAAAAAAACATTTTTAAACTAACTTTAAAACCAAAACTCGGCATTTCTTTATAAATGTTTTTTATGTGCATTTACCAATAGTTCGCCAAAGGCCATAACTTCCACAGGCAATTAAAATAGATCCGGCATAAATTCGGAGCATAACCTAGCAAAAAGAATCATGGCAGGGGACAATGCAGGCTATAAT
>JAWANB010000029.1:0-12753 GCA_038895675.1 Candidatus Iainarchaeum sp. | reverse complement strand
GCCAAAAAGTTTTTTGTGAATGGCATTTTAGTATTATATTTTGTTTAATTGTAAATAAAACACTTTCTATTGTATTAACTATACTAAGTTAATAGGTGTTTTTTGTTTATGATTCCTATTACTATTAGTGTTGTCAAAATTATTAGAATCAAATGTATTTCTGGCGCTTCTGCTGTTTTTACCTTGTAAACCATAAAATTTTGTTTGTCAGCATTATCTGACGTTATTTTTTCTTCATCATATTTTTTGGTTATAGCAACAACCATTTCATATGTTCCTTCTTTTATTATTCCTTGCTTAAATTCTAACTTGTGTGGTTCTGGTATGCAAAGTTCACCTGTACACTTTATGGTTTTCACTATTACTTTACTTATATTTGCCGGAAATACTACTGTTCCATTTTCCTTATAAGTTGACATTTTTCCAGGCTTATAAATTTCTATCATGTATGGTATAGTTTCTGGGTTTTGTATATTTTCAAACCTTTCAAAAATTATTTCCCCTTCCACTCCAACGTCTTCTCCTATTTTATATGACTTTTTGCTTAAGTTTAGAGCGACTTTAACAAATTGTTTATCTTTAACACCACTTTTAGTTGGTTGTGGGGTTTTTAAATCACAGCAATAGTAGCCTGGTGTATTGCAAGTTTTTTCATAATATATCCTACTACACGCTAAAACGTTATTTGTACAAATTTTATCACAGTTTTGTATAGGGGAAAAACTAACACTTGTTTCGCACGTTGCAGTTCTTCCTAAATTATCTGTTACTGTTGCAACAACATTATAATTTGTTTTCGAGTCATTAGGATCATAATTTTTAGTCAAATTTTGTGTTATATCATACAAATTTGATAATGTTTGCGTGTCATTGTTTGGCGAATCATAATCTACTGTTAAGGAATAAGGGATATCGGCGTTTTCAATATTTAAGGGAAATCTTGCTAATTTTATTCTATCATTTTTTATCGGTACGCCAAATTCACATTTGAGTTCTCCTAATGTTAGTGTTGGGTTGTAAGTTATGTTTGTTGAGCATTGTAATTGTCTTCCGCTTTGGGTTGTTGCATTTAGTGTTACTGTTCCATTGCTCGTGTAGTTTGAGCATGTGAATGAGCATTCTTGGTTGTTTTGGCATTGTTGTATCCATGTTATGTTTGCACCGTCTCCACAATCTGCGTTTGCTGTTTGTACTGGGTCTGTTGTTGTGTTAATGAATTGGGCATTTATTTGTGTGCTCATTCCAGGCCCTACTATTGCTTGAGTTGGTGTTAGTGTGCATTCTGGTGCAGTTGCGTCTGTTTTTATTTCCACTTCTGGGCATTGTGCTTCATAGTTGTTGCCCGCATAGTTGACGCTTACTTTTGCATTATGTTTGCCTATTGTGCTATAAGTTTTTGTTTTTGTTGAGCTTGTTGTGGTGTTGTCTAATGTTCCGTCAAAGTACCATTGGAAGTTTAACGGTGTTGTTTGGGATGGTATTATTGTAGCATTGTAGGTTATTGGTTCGTTAAGAGATGCTATTGTTTTGTCAGCTTCACAGTAGAGAATAAAAGGATTTATTATTACATTGCACGTCGCTGTTATGCTATTCATTGTTGATGTGTCTGTTACTGTTACTGTTTGTTCTTTTTGTCCGCTTGTCGTATAAATTTTTGTTATCTGTTGTTCTAACTCTCCATCCTTCCAATAGTATGTATAGTTTCCGTTTCCGCCACTTGCAATTGCAGTCCAAACAACTTTTGCCCCATTAACTTCAACTCCATTTTCGTTACGAGTTTTTCCCATTGTTTGTATTTGTGGTGTTCCATAACATATTGCCTTCAAATTATCTCGTATGTTTACACTAGTATTACAATAGGCATAATTTTCTCCAATTTTTACTTTTGCTGAAGTGTATTGTGTTCCTGTCAATTTTTGGTTTCCTATTTTGAATACATGATTTATTGTTGGCGTTGTTGTTGTTTGTGTTGTTCCATCAGAGAATATCCATTCTATGCTTTCAGGCGTGATGGTTTCATTTGTTTGGATTCCATCATTTATAGTTGTTTTTGTTGTTTGTGTTGTAAAAGTAAAGTTTTGACCTTCGTTTCCTTCATTTGGGTTTGCTGAAATTGTGCAACTATAAAGAGTTCTGTTTGTTGGTTTGAAGTTTGGTGTACAAGTAACTTTTCTCCAACCTATTTTAAGAGTTTTAGCCCAACTCAATAAATCTTGGTTGCATGTTGCTGAGTCTGAAACATAGTATGGTTCAAATGCGATTACTTGGTAATTGCAAGTGTTATCATACCATGGTGTTATTGTATCAATTGTGTCCACAGTAGGTATAGTGCTTTTTGGACAATCCCAAAGCATGCCTTCAAGTTCGTCGTGTGTTGCAGAGCTATCACATTCTATACTTCTTGGTCCTAATGTTGAAGGTATTTCTTTTGTATAGTCTTCTGCCGACACAAATTTTATTGTATAAGGTATCCCGCAAGTATAATCTTCTTTTGTTGGCCAAACTTTTTCTATCTGTACTGATGACCTAGTTCCAACTGTTTCCTTATTTGCGGATGGTTCTTCGTCTATGTAATAAAATGGTGTGCCGCAACTATAATCGCTTATTTGTGTTGGGGGTATGCAATCTCCTATTAAAAATACGTATGGTTGAATTACTTTTTGTATTGTTGTGTTATCTCCGTTTCCTGCATCTATGGCTCCTGCGTTTTCCGGTGGCGAATCTGTGCCAAAAGCAGTAGCCCAACTAGCAGAAAAAACGTTTTGACCTATCACAGAATTATTTTGTGTTCCTAAAATAAGACTGCCTGTTCCTCCATGTATTTCTAAGCATTGTTGAGCACCAGACCCTCCTTGGTCTTTCCATTCTCCTAAAAAGTCGCCTACTCCTGCAGTAATTCCAACGCTATTAATAATTCCTCCGCCTAATGCTTGTCCTGTTACTCTTAGGTCTATGCCTGGCCCGTATGTTGTATAATAGCCACCACTTACTTTGCCTTGTCTTTCTAATATTGATTTTTGTGATTGTCCTTCTATGTAATATGCTTGTTGTGGTCCTTTGCCTGCCAATATATTAGTTTTTGTATTATCTGTTTGTTTTATTGAATAATCGTATTGTGGTGGATTATAACAAGCAGGTGTACTTCCACATTCCTCGATTGTTCCACAGGAAAATTCTTCTACTTTCGTTGGCTCTTTTTTTTCACAACTTATTGAATCTATTACTTGGGCGTTTATTGTAATTTGTGCGTTAGCTTTTCCTGAAATAGTTGCATTACTTATAGTGCAACCATCGTTAGGTGCGGTAGTGGGATAAGGATAATAGCTTGCTGAACCGCTTCCTGAAAAGCTTTCTTCAAGGCTTATTGATGCTGCAATAACAGGTGCTACTTTTATTAGTAGTGAAAGTAGTGAAATCAAGATGATTATAATTTTAATGTTGTTGTGTTTTTTCATTTTGTCTCATTAGTAATAATTTTAATTGTTTTTAAATGTTTAGTTTATTTTATTGCTCTTTTGCTCTTTATATTAATTTTCACTTTTAAGAGTTGTAGTTGTTTTACTCTTAAAGTATTTTCAGGTCTTTTTTTTGTATTGTTTTTATTTAAATATTTTGCTTATTCTCCCTTTGATTTTTTATATTTCGTTGTTGTTTTTTTTTTAATGCGTAGTTCTTTTTTGGAAGCTGGACGTTTTTTGCTTTATTTTTTTGTTTCTTTTTTTGTAGTTAGTTTTTTGTTTTCTTTAATCCCTTATGAGTTTTTTGCTTTGTTTTTTGCTAAACTTTCTTTGTTTGTTCTTTCTTTTTTTGGAGTTTATGGAGAAATTTATTCTGAGAGACCTGTTCTGTTGTCTTTGAGTATTTTCAAGGAAAAAATTTGGCTTAGTTATTTGTGCACTGGTTTGCTTGAGTTGTTTGTTGTTTGGTCTTCTATTTTGGCTACTAAAACCAAGGACTTTTTAGAAAAGGCATTAGGGCTTTTTTTGGCTGTTGTTTTTATTTTGATTTTTAATACTTTCAGAATAGTGTTGAGCATACTTGTCATTAGTTGGTTTGGTCTTGAAGTGGCCTTTTTTTCTCATGACTTTTTTTTCAAGGTTTTTTTGTTCTTTTCAATTTTTGTTTTTTATGCTTTGTGGCTCTTTTATTCCAAAAAAATATTAGGCTTTTTGAAAGAAGTTTTGAGAAAAGGTTTAAATACAAAAAAAGAGTTTTAGAATAAGTGATTTTGAATGTTTTTTGGAAGTAAGAGAAAAGGACAAGCTTTTGACGTCTTTAAATTGCTTATAGCTGCTGTTGTTGCAGGCTCTATTTTGCTTATACTTTTGCAAGTTTTAGGTGGCATTGACTTCCTTAATGAAAAGGACCCTAACAAAGAGGCCTCTAATTTAGTGAAAAATGGCGTAAATTATATAGCGAGCCCACAATTTGCCAAGGATATTAGGTTTAAAGAGAACATGAGTATGAGCGCAAAAACAATAGCGTCAAAGTCAGAAGGCTTAAGTGAAAGCCAAATTTGTGTGTTGGTTTCAGATAAGGTTCCTAACAAGACTAATTTTACAATTAATGATGCTCAAAAGGGTAAAATTGTTCAATACACTGGAAGGATGACACAAAAGACAAAGTTGTTAGGTATTTGTGATAGAGGCAGTGAGTTGGAAAAAACTATATCTGAAGACTTAGGCTTTGATGATAAATACGAGTTTGATTTGAGCGATTGCGCTGGCGATTTTGAAAGTGGTTCTAGCATGGCTTGTGTTATAGTAGTTATTCCTGATTCGTGAAAATGGAAAGTAGCCGCATTAGGACTTTTTAGTTAAATGTTTTTTTTAGATTTTTTTTTCCAAGCAAAGCGTTTTGTTGGTTTTTCTTCAGTTTGTTATTTTTTTGTCTTTTTTGGTAGTAATTTTTTTTAGGTTTTGGACTTTGTCAATTTTTTTCGTTTATTGTGCTTTGTGAAAGTAATTTTGACTTTTCAAATAGCTTTTTATTTTTGGCTTTAGAGTCTTTTTCAGGTTTTTATGTTTGTTGGTTGTGTTTTTTAGTTGTTATTTTTGTTTTGTTTTAAGTGGTTTCTAAATGGTTTTTAGTCTTCTTCAAAAGGTTCGCCGAAAGAAATTTGGCAAGAAATTTCGCAATCGCTAATGAAAGGTTCAACGTTTGTTGAGCATCTTGCATAAATGTTTGTTGTTATTTCAGACAAGACTATTGCATTTTCTTTGGAGTATTCTATTGCTTTGTATTTGTTAGGCACTATTTCTATGCATTCTTTGCTTATGCCTAAAACTTCAGATAAAGACTTTGGGCTGAAGACGCTGTCTTTTCTTATTTTTACTTCTTTTATTTCTATTTGGTTTTTGTTTGGTTGTTTTGTTGCTGCTTGTAATCCGCTTATTATTTTTTGTTTGCTTGCTTCAATGTTTAAGTTGTCAAAATAACTTATTGCTGAAATTATTATTACTAAGACCATTAGTGCAAAGATTGCGCCTAAAAGTAAGTTGAAAGGTTCAAACGCTTGTCCTTTTTGGCCTATTTTCATAACGACCCTACGAACATGTTTGATAGTGCCATGCTTACGACAAACACTATTACTGCGATTGGCAGGAAAGTAGCAAGGTTCATTTTAAGTAGCACATCGTTGTCTTCTTCTATTTTTGTTGTAAAGTATGACATTATGAATACTATTTCAACAATGTAGAGAGCAACTATTAGTATGAATTGTGTTGGCGAAGCTATTGTTGCTATTGCTTCTGGTTTTATGAATGCTGTTGCTCCTGCAAAACTGCTTCCTATCTCTGTAAAGTTTTGTGTTGCGTTTTCTGATGCTATTCCCGAGCCAGCTATTGAAGCTATGGTTACTATTACTACTCTTTGTAAGCTCGTTGTTATTCCTAAAACCATTGGTGCTATAAACATTGCCATTGTTTTCATTGTGCCTGTAACATCAGCCACGAGAACTTTCAAATTGTTATTAACTTTTTCTGCGTTTTGAAGTTGTATTGAGAGAGCAATTAAGGTTCGGGCTGCTACGTTAGAACCTAATTGTACTGAGTCAACCATTATTTTCATAGAGCTTCTTATAATGTTGGAAGGTATTTTTGCTACTGCCCCGTAATTTTGGTCAAAGACCGCTTGTTCTAAAGGCATGCCCATTAATTTTATATTATCAATAATTTTTGCAAAGACTCTTTTCGAGATTTTCAAGTCAGGCAAGAATTCGGTAACATGCTTTATTGCGTCCTCCACTGGCTTGTTTTCACCCATTCTTGAGGCTAAAACGTACAACGAGTCTTTGAATTCTGATTCCATTTGTTGTATTTCGAGTTGGGCTCTTCTTTTGTATACGCTCGAATAATAAAGTATTATGGCTAATGCTATTGAGATCGTTATTAGTAATCCGAAAACGAGAGAATAAGGAGCAATGTCGTTTTCGCTTTGTGAGAAGAATAATTGTTCTTCAGCTTTTACTTCAGTTATGGCTTCTTGTCTTGCCTCTTGTTCTGTTAGTTCTCCACTTCTTAGTTTTTCTCTCATTTTTTGTGTAAAGAGTTCTCCGCCTCCATTTTCATAAACATCAAAATACGTTTGGCTTCTGCCTGCTCTTTCTAAGGCAACTTTTTTTGATAAGTCAGGGCAAATTAGTTGTTTTCCTTCAGCACAAGCATCCATGTTTTGAGAGCCAAGAACAAAGTTTGGTGGTAATCCTTCAGAAGAAACTATAAGAGAAATTGTTGAACCAACAAGCAAGACTGCCAAAGCAATTATTCTTATGTCAACTTTTAAGCCTATTATGTTTGCTTTCCATTTTGGCATTAAAGTGTAGTTATCAGGTATTTGTGGTACTTCATAAGTAGGTGGTCTTTGTTGGATTATGCTATAAGCGAAAGCAAAGGCTGTTATTGGTATTAGTATGTTATATATAAGAAAAAGGACTATTGGGTTGGCTAAAGGCGCGCCAGTAAAAGAACTTCCTACTGGAAGTATTATTATTAGCAATAATGGAAGTAAGACTCCAATGTAGAAAAGCATTGTGCTTGGTTGTGATAGTTCTCTTGCGTAGTGTTCCATTTTGTTTTTAATGCTGTCTAACATTTCTGAAGTGGTTTCATCTAATAAAGCGTGTCTTTTTGCTTCCGTGTTCTCTATTACTGATGCTCTTATTCTCATCAATGCTCTCTTTAGCTCAGAACTATAATTGCCCCACCTGTATGCTAATTCATCAAGGCCTTCGGAAATAGAATTATAAATTCCTAATTGTGTCTTCCAAATAACTTCTTTGAAATCATAAGCTAATTTCCCTTTTCCGTGTTGTGAACTAAATTCTACGGCTTTTTCCAAGTTTGGCACTAACTTTATTGACATTACCATATAACCTACCATTTCTGGCACGTAAGTTAGTGCCTTTGTTTGTTCTTTTTTAGCAGCAATGGCTGGAAATTTTTGAAAAAAGTAAACTATTGCAATCGCTATTATTATGAAAGGAAAGTAAGCATAAGTAACTGCAGTAATGTCTTGTGCTCCGAAAATTTTTAGTATTTCGTTTAGCGGAGTAAACAAAACTGCCGAGCCTAACAAAATTGCGGTTAGTATTGAAATTATCATTACAACTATTGATGCGCTTGCAAACTCTTCTGGTGTTAAATTCCATTGTAAGAATTCTATTGCTTTTGCGTTTTCTTCACTAAACTTTGCTCCTTTTCCAGAATTTGGCAAAAAGCTCGAAAGTTTTTTGCATAGTCTTACAAAGTAATGTTCTGGTTCTTTGTAAAGTTTTTTTTCTCCTATGCTAATTTCTTCTGATTCGATTTTTATTTTAGAATAAATTTCCCCTATGCTTTGCTCTTGTTTTTGTTTCATTGTCTCACGCTTTTTAGTAATGTGTTTCTCACCCAGTTTTTCCACATTCCTAAAACTTCGTCATAATCTATTGAGCCGTATTCATCTATTTGTTGTTGCTTTAATAGTGCAAGCTTATTGTTTGCAGTTACTGTGTATTCTGCTTCTAACAACTTTGGAATCTTGTGTTCATTCTTAAGTTGTACCAAGTATGCTTTTGATTCTGCTAACATTGAAATGTTTTTCCATATTTGGTCTATAGAAAGGCCAGAGATTGAACTTATTCTCGAGAATAAGTCGCTTTCTTTCAAATTGTCTTCTATGACTTCAAGGCTGTCGTTTTTTGCATCGTAAGTCATTAGGTCTAATAAGCCATTTTCTTGGCTTGGATCTTTGTTCCAATGCTTTTTTACTTCTGTTATTTGAACTATGCGCCTGTGTCTTTCAAGACTTCCTTTGAACCTTATTGGTCTTGCAACTACAACAACGTCTGTTGCTTTGAAAGAAGTTGTTGGCACTTCTAAATCATTTACTATTCTGTCCCAAACGCTGTAAGCGCTGTCTCCATGAATTGTTCCCATAACTATATTACCAGCCGCTCCTACTCTCATGGCTTCGTAAAGTACCTTTGCTTCTTTGCTTCTCACTTCGCCTATTATTAGGGCACTATCTCCTAGTCTTAGTGCTGTTCTCAAGGCTTCTTCTGGCGCGACTTCTGTGTCTGATTCGCTCGAACCAATAGGGGATCTTGTTTTTAGCCTTTGAACGTTAAAACCTATTTTTTTCATGTATTCTACGGGCAACTCGTTAGTATCTTCTTGAGTTATTATTCTTGTGTTTTGCATTATTTCAAGCATTAGTGCGCTCATTAGAGAGGTTTTTCCAGAACCTCTACTTCCAGTTACTAATGTTGTTGCTTGTGCATCTATGAAAAAAGACAGCAAGCCTGCAGCAGTTGGCGTAAGATACTTTACATCAATAAATTGTGGCAAAGTCCAAGGAGTCATTTTATGCAATCTAAAGGCAAAAGCTATTCCGTCAGGAGATAAAGGCGGACTTATTGCAGCTACTCTTGTGTCTAATTCTTCTAAATCATAGTCAAGTACTGGATGCGCTTCGTCAAAAGGCCTGCCTGACATTGCTCTTAGCTTTGAAACAAAAGAGTTTGCTTCTTCTTGCGTGTAAATAACATTTGTTTGGCATTGGCCATAATCAGAATGGACAAGGTAGAGAGGCTTGTTTCCTATTGGTGCATCAATATATAAGTCAGTTACTCTTCTATCAGATAAAAGGATTTCAAGGACACCATAACCAACAGTATACCTGACAACTATTTTGCTTAAATCAAGTATTTCTTCGTTAGTTATTTCTATTTTTTCTGCCTTTGCTATTTCTTTCATAGTTGATTGATAAATTCTTTCAAAGTATTTTCTGCTCTTAGCTATGTTTGAAAGTGAAGCTCTGCCAGGGCTATAAGATGCAACAGTTTCTTTTGTTTTAGTCACTAAAAAATATTTTTCTGGCGTTAATGAGTATTCTGGCAAAGTTATGAAATAAAGTTTTTCTGTTTTTGAAGGGTGAGAAAAAATTTGTATTGAAGCATCCTTGACAGAGTACTCGTCAAGCAACTCAAGTTTTTCTTCGTCGCCAAAAATTAGTCTTGACCCTATAAATTTAGGTTTCACATCAGCTTCAAAAAAACTTCTGTAAAGTTGGTTTGTGTCAGGAGTTTTTTCTAGTTTAGAAATAAAAGCTTTGGCTCTTTTTATCAACTCTGTTGTTTCAAAATTGGTTTTTAGTTCGTTGAGAGTCTTCAAATACACAAAAGCTTTTTTTTCTTGAGGTAAATTTTCAAGCCTTGAAATTTCTTTTTTTATTTCTTGTAATAGTATCAAGTATGCGTTTATTGGGTCAAACAATATTTCTTCATGGCTGATTTTTACTAAAACATTATGTCTTTCTCCAAATTCTCTCTCTGTTTCTTTTTGTTGGTCTCCTAAATGTGAATAACTCCAAACAGAGTCTATTTCAAATTTAACATATAATGCAGAAATTTGAGAAAGCATTTTTGTTTGATATTCATTGTATACTCTTTCATACACATCTGCCAAAATTATTAGGTCTGCTTCAGCTTCTGTAAGTATTTTTAAAACAGTAAACCTTGCATTTCTATCATCAGCAATTGAAGGAGTATAAAAAGCGCCTTTGGCGTCTATTACTAAAACTCTTTTGCCACCTTCGTCTTTTACAACATAAGGGCTTACTCCAAAAGTGCTTGGGTCCATGTTAATCTTATTTGAAATTGGTATTATTATACCTTTTACTTATTGATTTTTCTTTTCTTAAATAATGTGTTGCAGTTAGGGCAAACGTATTTTATTGCGTCTGGCAAGTTTTCTATGGCTTTGGCGCAATGATTACAAAAGGCCTCTCCGCACTGAGGACAAAATATTATCTCTTCAGTTTTACTTTTACATCTTGGGCAAATCCCTTCTTTTTCTTCCATTTCTTTTTCTATATTATCAAAATCATCATTGTCTGAAATTTCATCTTCTAAAGAAGCGACTTCATCAAGTTCTGCTATTTTTTCTATGTTGTTAATATTTTCATATTTTTCAGTTTCATCTTGTTCTTCTGGAATTATTATAGCAGCAGTTTCTTGTTTTTCAGGAATTTTTTCCTCTTCCTTTTCTTCTTTTTTCATACTTCTTTTTCTTCTAAGCTCTGTTTTTTCTTTGTCCAAAAAGTCAAGGTCAATGTCGTTTTCAAATTTTTTTTCGTCCTCTTCAGAAAACTCTTTTTTTAATTGTTCAAAAACACTTTCTGCTATTTTATCTATTTCTTCTCTATTAGGGTACCTTTTGTTTTGTTCAACAAAATTATCAACCTCTTTAACAGCCAATTTTGCACTTTTCTCTCTTACTTCTGATTCAACTGGTTTTTTTCTGTAAAACCTTAAAAGTCTTCTCGGTATGTATTCGTCATCCATAAATTCACCTTTCGGATAACAGCTCCTTAAGTATCTTTGCAGACTTTGGCAAGACGACTTTAGGTTTTGTCTTAGACTCTTTTTTTTCTATTTCTTCTTTTTTCAAGTCTTTTTTTAGACTTTCAATTATATAACGTTTAGTGTCTTCTATTTCTTCTTTCAATTGTTTTTCTGTAACTATTTTTTGTTCACTTTTCTCAATTTTTTGCCCTATTTCTTCCAAAACCTTTTCTGTCTTTTTTTGTGCCTCTTTATTTTGTGTAACAATTTTTGGTTTTTCAGTAATTTCTTGCTTTTTTTCCTTTTTTTGCATTACTTCAGAAGACTCTACTATTGATTTTAAGGACTTTAAACTTTGTTCTATACTTTTACTTTCTTTACTTTCTTGGTTCAAACTTTTGACGAGAGGCTTCTTAACTTCTTCCTTTATTTCTTTTTGATCTTTTTGATAAACTTGTTTTTCTACTAATTGTTCTTTTTGCGGCTTTGCTTGGACTAATTTTTCTTTACCTTCTTTTTGTTCTTCTATTTTTTCTGTAATTTTCTTTAGCTTTGCTATTATTTCTTTAGTGTCAAATTCTTTTTTCGTTTCAATTTGTTTTTCTGCTTTGATTTCTTTTAATTTTTCTTTTTCCTGATTCAAATATATTTTTTGTGGTGGCCCTATTAATAAAACTTTTTTAGAAAGGACTTCTTGCACATTTTTGTCTTTCGTTTCTTCCTCTGTAAAAGGAATTAAGTTGCTTGCAGTATCAACTTTTATTGCAATTTCTCCTCTGTCAATCTTACTTATTATTTCTTGCAAATTTTGTGCTGCTTCTTTGTCAGGAATGTAGGCTTCGTGTCCTAATTTTTCAAAAGCTTTTTTTGCTATGGCACTAGCAACAACCGCTCTTTTTGGTACTGAAACTTTCACTTTTTTTGTTCCAAAAAAATATCTTTTGAAATTAAACGTAATTATTGCAGATATTATCGTGCCTATTATTGATATAAACAACAGTTCGAAAGCCATTATTTTTTGTTTTAACAAAAAAGATGTTCCAAAAGCCAAGGTTGTTGTAGTAATAGTAAAAGCAATTCCTGTTATTATGCTCCAACCTGTCTTATATTTTATCTCTAAAGTTCTAAAGTTTGGATAACCCATTCGTATTAACAAATATCCCAAGCTTGTGGAACCTAACAACATGTATGCTGCTATAGCTATTTCCATTAAAGTTATGGGGCTTAACATTAAAGCTCATTATAAATAAACTATCAGGATTTAATAAACTGACTTTTGCGCTGTATAGAACGATTTAAAAAAAATAAAAGCAACGACAAAAATAGAATAACAATAAAAACGCCTTTAAAAAGACTTTTAAATCAAAGAACAAAAGGCCTAAAACCAACTAAAAACAGCGAACAAAAAAGAATTTGGTAAAAACAACTTTAAACAACCGATTTTAGTAGAGCAATATTTACTATGCAAAGTAAAGAAAATAGAAAAAGCCAGTTGGTAGTTCTGGGATTATGAATAAAACTATTAAAGAACCTAAAAAAGAGCATATTAATGAAGTCAAATAAAGCCTAACGTAATTGTTTAATTTTGGAAACTTCGTAACAATTTTCGAGTGAATATAAGAACCTATCAATTCGAGAGGCATTAGAATAGTAGAAAGCAACAAAGTAGCTAAAATTACTTTTATAACTCCCCACAAAAAATTGCTTAAAATAGTTGTTGGTGTTGGGGCTATTGTTGAAGGTATTATGCCTATTTCATTTTCTTGCAAAGAAGAAATTACTGGCAAAAAGTAAGCTAAAAATAGTATTACAAACAAAACAAGGTTAGTTGCAATAAAGCTGGATGCAAGCCAACTTTTTATTCCAGATTCTTGCACTTTGTTCTTTATGAAGTTTCCTATTATAACAAGCAAGTAAACAGGTATAGA
>JAWANB010000028.1:11007-13646 GCA_038895675.1 Candidatus Iainarchaeum sp. | reverse complement strand
AAGCCTGTATTCTCCAATTTGGTTTGTTTTCCAATTGACTTTAGCCTCTAAATCATGTATTGCTATTGGTTTGTTGTTGCTTGTACAATTGTTTTGTATTTGGAATTCTGTTCTCTTTGGAGTTCCTGTTGTGCTCGTAATCCACTCGCTTTTTGAGATTACAAGGCACGTAGGGTCATCAACTTCTTCTCCTAAGCCTACTGCTATTTTTACTGGCACGCTGAAAGTCCATTCATTGCTTCCATTAGCTACTAAAATAAATAATTCTGCTTCTATGTTTTCTCTTTTAGTCATTGCTAAGGCGTCTTGAGTCAAAAAAGTCTTTACAATTAATTCAGTCTTGTCTTCAGCCTTTATTTCCATTCCCTTATAAGAGCTTTCAAGCCAATTCCTTATTTTTGCAGTGTCTATTATTTTTTTGAAGTTTCCTTTGAGACTTATTTGTTTTATTGTTAAGTCAAAAGGCGAAACGTTTCTCAAGTTCACTTTGTCAGAACTTTCTAATTTTGTTTTAGTGTTCAAAGTTATTCCTAAATTTTGGGGCGTTACTTCAATGAGCTTGTCGCTAACAACTACTTCTATTTCTTTCAAATTGTAGTCTGCTTTTTCAACTTGTATTTTCAGTTTATCTCCTGGTTTTTGGCCAGGCAAAGTTATTGTGGCTTTTCCGCTCTTGTTTGTTATTGCAAAGTCAACAACGTTTTTTCTTGCGTCAAGTATTCTAACAACAGCCCCTTCTATTTCAGTGCCTTGGCTTTGGTCTTTAACAATCACTTCTATGTCAGTCGGTATTCCTGCACTAAAAAATCTTTTGTCTAATTCTACTTGCATTTCTTTTATTGCAGATGTGATTATTGTAAGGTTTTTTTCGTATACTATTTTTTGGTCTGAAACTAAAACAATGTTTATTATGCCATTCAAAGCTTTTTGTGGCACAAAGTCAGTTTCAAGTCTAATGCTTTTATCAGGACTCAAGTTTCCAACGTCAAAGCGAGGGAACTCGTAAGCGTTCAAAGTTCCTCTTCTTGTTCTCGTTTCTGCATCTGTTATTTGGTACTCAAAAAACTTTATGGTTTCGTCAGGGTTTTTTATTCTCAAGTTAGCGTTGTTATGAATTACATTGCTTGAATTGTTTTTTATTGCAAATTGTAGTTTGTACTTGTTAAAGATTTTTGCGTTGTATGTTTCTGTTATCGGAGCTATTATGTCATTATCTATGTCTGTTATGGCTCCTGTAAAGCAAAAGAACTCATCACAAAGAGTAACTGCTCCTACTTCTAATATTTCTTGTTTTGTGTTGCTATACAATTCTTTTGTGACTGACTTATCTTCCGGGTCTCTTTCTATTTTAGAGTCATACTCTGCATAAATCTTGTAATTCAAAAACAATTTTTCGCCAAAGGCTGCATTGTCTTTTATGTTAACCTCTGCTTTAACTTCGTAAATTCCACCCATTATGTTATTCCATTCTAAATTAACCCATTTTGCATCGTCAACAGTAACATCATAGTCATTGACTTCTTTCCCTGATTCTTCTGGCTCAAAGCTCGTTGCTCTTATTTGTCTCGTGTTTGGAGCGTTCACTTCGCCTAAATAAATTTTGTCTTTCTCCATTATCACGTCAGAACCTGTTCTTATGTGCATTACTGCTCTTTTATAGTCTTTGTTTTCAGGCACTCTTACTTTGAATTTTGCAATGTACTTTCCTTTTGGCTCTACGTTTGTTACTTTTTTGTTTCCTAAATAAAGTCCTTCAAAATCTACTTGAATGCCTTTGTTAAGAATTGGTTTTTCAAGCACTGCCAAAAATTCTGTTACTTCGTTAGCAATCAAAGGAACTTTTGCAGTAGTGTATGGCGCGTAAATTTCCTCATCATCTTTCACTATCAAAGCGTAAACTCTTGAACCTGCCTTGACTTGCTTTTCAAGGACACCATTAAAGTCAGTGTATTCTGGGCCTACTATTGCTCTGTTGCTTCTCGCGTCAAACAAAGTGACTTTAGAAAATGGTATGGGAAAACCTTCTTTATCTCTCGCTATTACTCTAACAACACTCTCCCCTAAGTCCATTGTTATTGTAAACAGAGCTTCTGCATCACTTGTTCCATTAAAGTATTTAGTATCACTTTTTCCAGAATAAGTTTCTTTGAAAGCAAAAGCCCAGTAGTTTCCAGCTCCAACGCTCTGGAACTTTGCAATACCATTAATGTCAGTTCTTCTTGGGTCATGCCTTAAAGAAATTTTGCCGGTTGCAGCATCAAACAAAGAAACTATTGCATTATGTATTGGCATGTTGTCTTGATCAACGACCTTTACTTTTAGAGTCCCGCAAGTAGTTGGCGTGCATTTCTCCAGCTCTACTTTAGTTTGCTCGTTTGAGATTCTCAAGCCAGAAACTATTTTTGATTGGTAATCATTAGCACTAACTCCTGCTTTGTATTCGGTATCTCTACTAACACTAAATTCTACTATACCATTAGAATTTGTTTTATCAGTGAAAACAACACTCTCGTTAGAAGCAATAACAAGTTTTACATTCGCATTTGCTATTGCTTGCCCGTTTCTTTTGTCAACAACTTTGATGCTTATTTTTCCTTTGATTTCTTCTCTTAAAGAAATAGTTATGGTTTCTCCAGCAG
>JAWANB010000028.1:8392-10908 GCA_038895675.1 Candidatus Iainarchaeum sp. | reverse complement strand
ATTAGAAGCAATAACAAGTTTTACATTCGCATTTGCTATTGCTTGCCCGTTTCTTTTGTCAACAACTTTGATGCTTATTTTTCCTTTGATTTCTTCTCTTAAAGAAATAGTTATGGTTTCTCCAGCAGAAGTCAAACTTACTCTTCTTTCAGCCTCTCCATAAATTCCGGCCCTATCATAAGTTTTGACCAAGTATTCACCAGGAGTTTCTTCAAACTCAGCCTTGCCAGAAGCACTAATACTTCCATTTATTGGCCCTATACCTTGCTCCATTGCCTTGTAAATCTCAATAGTGATTCCATCTATTGGCTTACTACTTTGATCAACAACATTAACTATTAACCTTGCTTTTTGAGCAGGAACCTCAGAAAGTCTTATAGTTGTTTCAGAGCCTGCAATAACATAATTAGTTATTTCTCTAAAACGTGCATCGTCAGTAATTGTTGCTGTTAACCTTCCACAATTGTTTGGCACATTCACTTTTGCCTGTCCTCTATCAGCAGGCGTCAAGTCAATAGGTTCTGGAGTTTTTGCAAAAGACTCAGAGCATCTAAAAGTAATTCTCAAGTTTGTTGCAATAGGTTGACCTAAAGCATCAACTATCCTAATGTTTCTTTCACTAATTGCTTGCTCTTCTGCTTCAAGCATCAAAATTTTGGAAAAAGGCAATTCTTCAACTATTATAGTGCTTTCAAGAGTAGCGAACTTTTCTTTTGAAACCCTCACAATTATCCTATCGCCTTCCTTAATGCCTTTCAAAAGAGCCTTTCCTTTCTCATCAGACTTTGTCTCTAAGAGAGTTTTGCCAGAACTCAAAAAAGTAATAGAGGCTCCTTCAACAGGCTTTCCTTCCTTATCGTTTATGGTTATAGAAAGCACGTCTTGAGGCTGAGCAAAAAAACCAAAAAAACCTGCTATAGCAAGAGCCACTAAAAGAAGAAAAAGAAAAACAAAAAGCAAAAAACTCGGTATGACTTTATCAATAGGATCAATTATCTCATAAATTCTTACTTTTTCATTAACGCCATCTAAAAACTCGTAATACTTATCCTCAGCCGAATAATACAAATCCTTTATAAAATCAAACAAACCCACTTTATCACCAATTAACTGAATAATATTATGCTATATATTCAAATTTGTTTCTAATTAAAAAAGTTTCTTTCTTTGCTTATTTTGAAAGCGAAGACATAATTTTCTTGTAAAAACGATTTTTAAAAACAATCAAAATCCGAAAGAGACTTTAAAAACCAAAAAAAGCTTTAAACGAAAAAAGAAAAACACTATAAAAAGGTTTTAACAACCAAACAAAAAAAGACCTAAAAAAACCCGACTAACAACCAAAAATACTGAAAAAACTTTAAAACAAAAAAAGCCGATACAAAAAAACTTTTAACAAGAAACTTTGCCTCTTCTATTGTCTCGGTATAGAAAAAACAAAGTAATCAGAAATAAAACCCACTATCAAAGCAAGAAGAATCACAATCAAAGCCATGGCAAAAAACTTTACTTTATTATCATAAATATTTTGCCTGCCAAAAAAGTCCTCTCTAACACTAACGCCTATTTCAATCCCCGTAAAATGAGCAAGAGATAAAGGTATTAAAGAAAGGACAACAAAAAGCGGCTTGTCAAAAACCAAAGGCGAAAAAAACATTCCAATAACAAACAACAAAAAAAAAGAAAACCGCGAATAAAAAAAAATTGACATGCACAAAACACCAAGAGAAATAATTGCTAACTCAAAACCAAGCTGAAAAGAAAAGTTAGGAACCAAATTAAAAAAATTCAAACCAAGGACTAAGCCAAAGGCATAAGAAAAAACACCAATCAACACGTTGGTTTTCTCATGAACCATCGCCAATCACTTTATCCAAGAGCTTTTTTTTATTCCAATAAAACTCTATATTTCCTTCTTCTTGTTTATTATTCACACAGACAAGTTCATCTTTAACCAAACTCAATAATTGTTGCAAATTATATTTATCTTTATAATAATTATTCATTTTGTCACTGCTAAAAGCAACTCTTAAAGATTTACTATCACTTGGTAATATTTCTTTATTTTCTAACAAATCATAAACCTTTATTGAAGTTAATGCCATGTTAGTGCACTGCAAAAACTCTATTGCGCTAGAATTATCATTTATTCTTGTTGGAGAGAAAACTAATGCTGAATAATTTCTATTAAAAGGTCCATTTTGAGTAAAACTCAAGCCTTGATAACTACCAGTTAATGTGCTTGAGCACAAAGAAGCATTAATATTAGTTGCACTTACTTTTTCATTCTTGTTAAAGAAATCCAAACTCAAATTTTCATGGTTTTGCGTATTTGTAGGATTAAATAATTTGTACAAAGCAAAAGCATTTTCTCCTTGTTTTTTGTTTATTGTTATTTCTAACTTTATTGGGTCAGAGAAAAACATTTCTATATTGCTTTTACTTATGCTCAAAATTTTTCCAGAGGCAACATCATTGAAAGTTCTCTTTTCAACAACATTTATAGTATTATTAGT
>JAWANB010000028.1:6340-8294 GCA_038895675.1 Candidatus Iainarchaeum sp. | reverse complement strand
TATTATTAGTTTGTTTTTTTGCAATGAAGTAAGGGTTACTATTATCATTTTCATTCTTTTTCAGTGTAAAATTATCACTATTAACTCCATAACCCCAATCAATTGGTGCATTGAAAGGAATACTAAACAAAACGTTACCACTAAATTTAGAATCTGAAATCTTTTCAAAGTTTATGGTGCCTTGCAAATTTTTATTAACTTCAATTTTTGCCTTATAATTACCTGGCTTTGTATTTATTGAATTACCAATAGTAATGTTTTGTAGTTTATTTGAAAAATTTGAGTTGAATTTTGAAATTAAGTCATTATCGTATTTTCCTTCCATTAGCAACATTTCAGGCTCAACATTAGTGTGATAAAATTTATTCAAGTCATCAGTAATTTCATAATTGTCTTTGGCTTTTGCTTTTTCAAGAATAAGCTTTTTCGTCTTCTCGTTAATTTCATTAGAATTTTTTGCAACTATTTTAATTTCAGAATTTTCTACAATGTGGTTAGCTAAATCATTAGTCAGACTGGTACTATTAATAGTTATTGGTAAGTTAGGTGCGCTTTTTAATTTTTCTATAAAGTCTTGGTATTTTTTAACTTCTACTATAAAATAATCTCCACTTTCTATTGGTGAGTTGAACAGGCTTTTTATGCTTTCTTTATTTCCTCTATTTGCTTTTATTTCTACTATTACTTCCGCTCCTTCTAATTCTTTAATATCTTTAATATCTTTAATATCTTTTGTATCAATAATTTCTAATAGGCTTCCGTCTTCGTTTGTAAAGTAGCCTTGCTCTGTTTGTGGCACTACATACCTGTAAATTTCAGTTGACTTCAAGCCATTTGAACAATCATAAGGACCTTTACATTCTCCAGTGCCTTTGATTTTTTCCATTACTTTTTTTATTTTCTCAATTTTTTTGCTTATTGATAGTAGTGCTTGTGTTTCGTCGCAATACTTTGAACCAGTTGCATGTGCATCGCAAGTGTCTTCTTTTATTTGTTGTTCTCTCCACTCATAACTTATTTTGTCCAAACCTAACTCTTTATATATTCCTGCTCCTGTTTTTCCGTATTCTTTTCCTTTTTCATCAGTGCATGCTGTTAATTCAGTTCCTTGTGGTGTTTTTGTTATTTGCATTTTCTTTTCTATTATTTCTTTGTTTTCTGCTATCTTGAATTTTACATGGAAGCTAACTAATGATGTTTTTCCTGTTTGTTGTCTCGTTACTTTTGCGTGTATTACATGCGAAATGTCTGTTGCCGTGCCGTTCCAATTTGTTGGGTCAAACGTTATTTCAAGCTCATGACTTGGGTCGCTTGGGTCGGGCTTAATATTCATAACTAAGCCATTGTTTGCTTTGTATGTTAATTCTTCTGGTATTTGCAAGGAAATATAATCAACAGAGCCACAACCAGTTTCTACTTTTGTTGGTTGTGCTCCTCCTGGCCCTGGTTTTGCTATTGTTTTTGTTTCGCCTTTTTTGAATAAATAACCATTTTCTGCTGTTTTGTAAGTAATGTTGTGTGGTGCTGGACTATACTTTAGGAAGTCTGTTGCTTGTGGGTTTATGCATGACTCTGGTTCTGTTGTGTTATCCCCGTATGTTATGTAGTTTTCTGTTATTCTTTCTGCGTAATCCAAGGCGTTCCACCAATCCCTTAATATTATTGGGAATGCTATTTGTTGTCTCATTCCGAAAGGGTTTTGGAATGCAACTATTGCGCTTGTCCTTGTTTCAACCGCGTAATAGCCTGAAGTTAGGAAGTACCTTAAGTCGCCTATTATTTTGAATGGGTTTTGTTCGTTTAGGTTTAGTGGTGGTGCTTTGTTCCTATAATTTTTTATTGCTTTTATTAGTTCAAACCTTAATACTTGTACTACTTTGCCGTTAGGTTGTGTTCTATACTGCGGTTCTATGAATGAATAGCTTTCTATCATTTCTCTTGCGCCTGTAGACGA
>JAWANB010000028.1:0-6244 GCA_038895675.1 Candidatus Iainarchaeum sp. | reverse complement strand
AAGCTTAGTTCTACGTCTGTTGAGCAACTATTTCTTACTTGGACTGATGTTGCTCCGCAACTCCAAGCGTTAGCCATCATTGGATTGTAAGAGCCTATTCCTGTGTAGAATGGCGCCATGTAATAATTATTTGGATAGTATGCTCCTGTGTAATTGTATAAGTCGGCAAATTGTGCTGGAGTATTAGGCGTTCCTAAATAAGGCGGTTGTCCTGTTCCATATCCATAAAATGTTGCGTAAGGGTCGTAAGGCGCATACCTTGAGTTCACGTATTGTGAGAATCTTGTTCCATAATTTGCAAAGCCTAAATTGTAAGGGCAACTTTGTACTACTATGTCTTTGTTTGTTAGCACTTCAACGCATTCGTTCAAGTTATTTATGTTTATGACTAAATTTATTCTTTGTAATAATTTTTGTTCTCCTCTGCTCGTCATGTGTGTTGCTTGCACTTCTATTCTTGGCTCTGCTTTTCCACTTACTATATTTTCTGGTTTGAACGTTATAACCATTTTTTCTTCTGCTTCTTTTCCTATTTCGTTCGCTATTGTTTTGAACCTATTGTCTAAAACTATTTTTTGGCTGTTTTCTATTGATGTTTCTGCGCTGAATTGTCCTAAAGCGTTTTGGTTTCCTGCTATTATTCTTGCTGAGAGATTTTTCAAATTTACTTTGTTTCCTTGTGCTGTGCAATTGTTTGTTATTGTGAAACTCATTTCTTGGTTTTGTGTGTTTGTGCTGTATATTTTCCAATCGTTTGGTGTTATTGAGAAGCATTCTGTGTTATCTAATTCTTCTCCAAAGCCCAAGTTTATTTCTAATGGTATTGTAGAAATCCACTTTTGTTTGAAGACATTGTTGGTTGCTATTACTATTATTTGTCCTGTTATTTTTGTTGGTTGTGTTATACTATCTACTTTTGGTCCTAAATTGAGTACGCCTGAAAGGTTAGTGTTATTGTCTGGTTGTATTGTTGTTCCTTCTTTTGGTTCTGTAAATCTTATTTGTGTGTAACCTTCAAGTGCTTTTGAAACATACAATTTTTCAATAGTGATTGGTATTTGTGTTTTGTTTAGAATTGTCGCTTCTATTGCCTTTAACTCATTGTCATTAACTATTACATTTAGCTTGATGTCTTCTGGTTCTGTTGTTATCAAGTTTGTTGTTATTTTTATTTCTCTTTGAGTTTCTTTATAACCATTTTTTTCTGCTTTTATAGTTATTTGTGCTCCTTCCGATGGCGAGTTTATTGTAAAAGCAAACACGCCTTCAAAGTCTGTTTCTCCCACTGCTATTGTTTCATTGTTTGAGAAGACATTAACTTTAGTGTTTGGCAAGGCTATTCCTTCACTACTTACTCTTACTAAGACATTGTTTCTTATTAGCGGAACTATAATTTTTGGTATTATGTCTATGTCCATTTGTTTTGCTGGTTGGACTTTCACTAAAATATTTTTCTTGAATACTTCTGTTTGTGTGCCTACGTTTGAGGTGAGTATTACTTCTAAGGGTATCATTCCTTCTTTTTTAGGTTGGAATTCTATTTCACCTGAAACTAGCGAGTCTTTGCTTATGTCTCCTACTTGTATTGTTATTTCAGAGCCTGTTGGTTTTCCTTGTTTTTCTTCTCCTAACGCTGTGTTTATTTTATATGAAGTTAATGCTATGCTTCCTGTCCTGTCTTTTATTATTAGTTGTGAATTGCTGAAGGGTGTTTTAGAGTTTCCTGTTATGTCAAGTTTGAGCTTATACTTGTTGTCAACTTGTGTTGTGTAAGATTCAAGGATGTTTGTTGTTATTCCTTCTCTAATGTTTTCTATTGTGATTGAAGAGCAAAAATTTTCATTGCATAGAGAACTTGGGCCTATGGTTAATACTCTTTTGTATGCGTTAGCATAAAGTCCTTGTTTCGCGCTTGTGTTTGCACTTGTTCCTAATGTTGAGTCGTTCGGATCTCTTATTATGCCGTTGCTTTTTCCGCTTACTCTATACCATATCTCAAAACTTGAGCCTATTCTTGCTTCTTCTCTTACTTGTAATTCAGCTTCTAACTCATAAATTCCATTCATGGGTTTTTTGAAAATAGCGTTGAACCATTTTGAGTTGCCAGAAGTTAATGTTTGTAGGTCTAACGCCAAGTTATTTGGCGGGTTAAAAGAAGTTCCTGCTTGCGAGTTATTAAACGCTCCAACGACTTTGGTTATGTAAGCAATGTCTTTTTCTATTCCGCCAGTTTCTTTTCCTGTTCTTATGTGTGCTTCTATTTCTTCAAAGTTAGAGTTTTTTGGTACATGTATTTTGAACTTTGCTTTGTAGTTTTGCCCTTGACTTAGTGAGTTATCGTTGTCAGAAATTCTTTCGTTGTTAACATAGATTCCTTCAAGCTCAATTCCAAATTCTCTTATTGCTTTTGCCAAAACTACTCTCTTTTCTTTGGTTGTGTCTTTTTGTACTTGTGTTGGTGTTGTAATATACTCTGCATAATTTGGTGCGCTAACTATCAAGAATGGTTCTTTGTCTGGCCTTATTGAAAAAGACTTTTTTCCGTCAGAGTCTGTAGTTGATTCTTCTATTGTTTGGAAAGTTGTTTTATCAACAACTTTTATGTTGGCTCCTGCTATAACATTCCCTTGTTCGTCGACAACGTTTACTTCAAGTCTTCCTGAGCCAAGAGGAATTCTTATTGTTGTAATGTTTTGTTGTCTGTTGCTTACATTAATCGGTTCGCTGTTTTTTTCTCCATAACCTGGTTTTAATGCATAAACATAATAAGTTCCTTGTTCCACTCTTTCAAATATTGCTCTTCCGTCAAGGCCTGTTATTATTTCTGAACCTATTTGTGAGCCATCAGAATTTCTTTTCAGTTTTAGTCTCGCGTTCTCTATTGGTTTTCCACTTTCATCTAACACGTTAACCAAAAGGCTTTGGCTGTTCTCTAAAGTGGCTTGCTCTATTTCAACTATTATTATATCACTCATAGGTTTCGTGTTGATTTTTTTTATCAAATAACCTGCCTTGTCAATTTCCAAATCATATTGTACGTCTTCGCCTAAAAAAAACTCCACTTTACCTTCTTCATTGGTTTCTCTTGCAGTTAATTGTGAGTTTCCTTTGTAAAGTCTTACTGTCGCATTTCTAATTTTTTCTTGTGTCGCTTTGTCTCTCACTTCCAGCCTTATTTTTCCAGCAACGTTTTGTGCCATGACCAAATTAAAGTTGGTTGTTGAATTTGCTTTTACTTCTTGCACAACTCCTTCTTTCAAACCATCATATTCAGAGTAATTCCCGCTTCTATCATAAGCTATTATATAATATCTCCCAGCAGGGACTTCAGAGAAAGTAGTTGTTCCACTTGAGGCAGTTTGTTTTTCTTGCACTAAACTTCCCTGTTGCCCTTGTTCTGTGACGGAATAAAGTCTCAAGTCAATTCCTGACAAGTAAGTTCCTTGTGCATTTGCAACGCTCACAAAAACAGAGCCTCTTTGCTGAGCTTGTTCAGAAACTTCCAAACGAGGACTTCGATCGCTCAAATAAATCGTCTCATTACCGAAAGAATAGTTGCCAACAGGCTTTGCAATTATGCTCCCGCAATCGCTTGGTACTTGCACTTCAATTATGCCATCATTGACTCTTTCTGTCTTTGAAAAACCTGTTTTCTCAGAACATCTGAACTCAATTTCAAGGTCTTTTGAGAAAGCTCTGCCAGTGCCAGCTTCAAAGACGCTAATAGTTTTAGTTATAGTAGTTATTTCGCTTTGTAAAGTAATTGTTTTTGACTCTTTGTCATTTTCAATTTCAAGAATAGTTTTTGCTTCTAAATACCCTTGCTTTTTTGCCCTAAACTCGACTTGTTTTCCTTTAGGCAATTGAAAGACCAAAGAGCCTTTTTCATCACTTGACTTTTCTTCAAATTTTTGATTGTCAATATAAGCTCCAACCAAAACATTGCTCACTGGATTTCCTTCTTGATCTTTAACTAAAACGCTAACTTCGGCGTTAGCGAAAAAAGAAGAAAACAAAAAAAACACTAATACTAAAACCAAAAACACTGACGCCAAAACAACAGGAAAAGAAGGTATGTTTTTAGATTCTAACCAGTCAACTGCCTTATAGACAGGCAAGCCTTTTGAGTCAAGATAATCAAGCAAATCATAGTATTTGTCCTCTAAAGACTCGTAAAAGCCTTTTTGTGAAACCATCCAAACCCTGCCAATAACTGAATAATCACACTTAATTAATAGTTAAGTGTTTCTGATATAATAATTTATATAATGACATTTAAACCTTACATTTTCCCGCCTTTATGTTTTTAGCCTTTTTTAATGGCTTTTTTTTTTAAAGCCATGCATTTAGTCAATTTTTGAATGCTTTTTGTCCTTTGTTTTTCTTGCAACTTTGTCTTTTCATTTTCTTGTTGTTTATCTAATTAAAAGTTCTAACTAATTTTATTCCGTACACGTTAGGCGAATTTTTGTTTACTTTATACTTGTCATTTTTATCTTCAAAATAAATCGAAACTACAATAACAGAAAGTTCGGCAGTATCATCATCGGGGTCTGCAGTGCCTTTATTGTCAACAGAAGCTTCTATCCTAATCTTATATTCCTTATATTTGAATCCATCATATTCTAAATCAAAACCATTTGTTGCAATAAAATCATCTAAATACCTTTTCACTATTGGTTCAACCTTACTCTTGACTTCTTCGGTTGTCTTAAAGTCCTTTGGCAATTCATTGTAAAAATCCTCCCTAAAAATACTACCTAAACCAATTTCAAGAGCACCTGCAAAAGCCTTGAAAATCCTGATCGGAATATACATTTTTATTTTTCCTCTCGGCAAAACAGGCTCTTTTATAATCCTAACAGAACTACCAAACCCAATTATTTTTCTAACTTCTACCTGTGGAAACTTTTCATAATTACTATTATCAACTATTTCAGGACTAAGGTCAAGAGTAACATAAAAACTCCCATTACAATTTTTGTAGCGCGAACCAAAAGTGTTTTCACAATCAATTACTTCAAAAACATCCTCTTGATTTTTTTTAAAATTTTCTTCAAGGGCATCATCAAGCAAAACTTTCAAAGTTTCTCCTTCAGGCCTCGCAATGTTAATAGTATAACCGCCAGTATCGGCAGTAGTAGCTAATCGATTTTCCATTTCATTTGCTACACGAGCAGCAAACTGATTCTTTTGCACAACTCTGCCAAACTCATCAATAGTTTCACCTATCCCAAACTGCGATTTTATGAAATCAAGTTTTATTTTGTTCCAATTATCAGAATCAATAGCAGTAGAATAAAACAAAAACTCGGTGTTATCAGGCAAACCATCTTGTGGTGAACTATCTTTAGTCAAATAATTTTCAATTTCCTGTCTTATACCATAGTTTACTGTTTGTAAAGCATCAGCTCTTGTAAGATCAGCCAAAGTTTGCATTTCCTCTTGCTCCGAAATGTCAGAAATAATGTCAGAGGCACTTCTTTGAGTAGAAGCCATAGACTGAACAAGAAGCATAGCCAAAATAATAAGTACAAAAGCAACTAAAGCAGTGAAAAGTGTGAAGCCTTTTTGAAAAGGCAAGTAATTCATATAACAAAATAATTCAATAAATAATAAATCTCTTTCTAACACTTTGTGTTTTATAGAAAATTATAGAAAAAACCATTAATATGTTGTTTGACTTTTTTTTTAGTTGTTGTAATTTTTTTTTCGTATTTGGCTTTTTTTTTGTTTCTTTTTTATTCATAAAAACGATTTCTATAGAGAGTAAACTCAGAATTTGGATTAAATAGCAGTATTTTTCAAGCCTATTTTTTTTGTTTTCCTAAAGCACTTTTAATTATTAAGCTATGTTATATTTTTTCTATTTCTGTTTGATAATTGCTTTTTCCTTTGAGCCTTTCAATTATGTTAATTGGCTTTTTCTTTTCATAGTTAATGCTTATGTAAAAAATGTCTTGGAATTGCCTTTTTAACTCTAATATTTTTTCTTCGCTTGGCTTTTCTTCTACTTTTAGAAAACTTCTTTTTCCTTTTCCTTGGTAAAGAAACTTTTCTACATCATAATTTCCTAAGATCAAAGAATTTTCTGTTGTCGAAAAATAAATTTTTTGCGCTACTTCCTTTGTTTCTTGTAGGTTGCTTTGACTTATAATCAAAACAGAAAGCAAGCCTAAAAACCATAAAACGCAAAAAGCTTTGAATGAATTAGACTTGGCAAATTCAATTTTTTTGTTTATTT
>JAWANB010000027.1:0-13675 GCA_038895675.1 Candidatus Iainarchaeum sp. | reverse complement strand
CATTTTTTGTTAACAATATAAAAATAGTAGGAGCAGAATCATTTAGCAATTTT
Source organism: Candidatus Iainarchaeum sp. (assembly GCA_038895675.1). Classification (GTDB taxonomy): domain Archaea; phylum Iainarchaeota; class Iainarchaeia; order Iainarchaeales; family Iainarchaeaceae; genus CABMIU01. Next base: position 13,622 of record JAWANB010000027.1, on the reverse strand, counting down.
AAAAGTTTAATAGATGACATCCTTAATAAAAAATAAAAAATTGTTTTTTAATCCTTTATTTTCTTTATTTATTTTTAACTTTTAAAATTCCTTATTCAAACTATAACCACAACACATTTTTATTAACAAATTAAGCATAATACTAATATGAAAACAAAAAAAACACAAAATAAAAACAAAAAACCAAAAATAACAATTTACACCACGCCTACTTGCATATTCTGCAACTTAGCAAAAGAGTTTTTCAAAAAAAACAAAATAAAATACCAAGAATTTGATGTTTTAGAAGACGAAGAAAAAGCCAAAGAAATGATACAAAAGTCAGGACAACAAGGCGTACCAGTAATAGACATAAACGGAAAAATAATAATAGGCTTTGACAGAAACGCAATAAAAAAAGAGTTAGGAATAAAAGACTAATCAAGAGAACTCAGTTATGGAAAAACAAGACCTAATAATAATAGGAACAGGTTGCGCGGGAATGTCGGCAGCAATATACGCTGCAAGATTCAGGCTTAAAACACTACTCATCGGAGAAATGCCTGGAGGATTAATAACAACAACACACTTAGTAGAAAACTGGCCAGGCTTTACAAGCATCTCAGGGCAAGGCCTTGCTGAAGAACTAAAAAAACATGTAGAAGCAAATAACGTACCAATAGTTTACGACAAAGTAATAGAAATCAAAAAAAAAGCAGACTTTGACTTTGAACTAAAAACAATTTCAGAAAAAAAGTACGCTACAAAAACAATATTGTTAGCAACAGGCACAGAAAGAAAAAAACTAAACGTACCAGGAGAAAAAGAACTTGCAAACAAAGGAGTAAGTTACTGCGCTACTTGTGACGGCGCACTATTCAAAAACAAAGTGGTTGCAGTAATAGGAGGCTCGGATAGTGCAGCAAAAGAAGCACTTTTTTTAGCAGAATACGCCTCAAAAGTCTATATAGTTTACAGAGGAGAAAAAATAAGAGCAGAACCAATAAACACAGAAAGAGTAACAAAAAACAAAAAAATAGAAATAATCACGAAAAAAAACGTTGCAGAAATAGTAGGACAAAAAAAAGTAGAAGCAATAAAATTCAAAGAAGGCGGAGAACTAAAAGTAGACGGCGTATTCATAGAAATAGGAGCAACACCTAACTCAGAGCTCGCTGAAAAACTCGGAGTAAAATTAGAACCAAACAAAGAAATAATAATAGACAATGACAGCAGAACAAACGTGAAAGGAATTTACGCAGCAGGAGACGTTACTAACAGACACTTCAAACAAGCCATAACAGGAGCAGCAGAAGGAGTAATAGCAGCTTTTTCAGCTTACGAAGACATAAGCAAAAACAAATAGCAAAAAGGAGAAAAGACTTTGAACAAAGCTCTTGAATTACACAAAAAACTAAAAGGAAAATTAACCATAAACTCAAAAATCAAAATTGAAACAACAAAAGAACTAAGTTTAGCATACACGCCAGGAGTGGCAGAACCATGCAAGGAAATAGCAAAAAACAAAAACAAAGTTTATGATTACACGATAAAAGGAAACACCATAGCAGTAATAACTGACGGCACGGCAGTCCTCGGCTTAGGAGACATAGGAGCAGAAGCCGCGTTACCAGTAATGGAAGGCAAAGCAATATTATTCAAAGAACTAGCAGGAATAAACGCTTTTCCAATAGCACTAAACACGAAAAATGTAGACGAAATAGTGTCAACAATAAAAAACATTGCGCCAAGCTTTGGCGGAATAAACTTAGAAGACATAGCCTCGCCAAGATGCTTTGAAATAGAATCAAGACTACAAGACATAGGAATACCAGTAATGCACGATGACCAACACGGAACAGCAATAGTAGTTTACGCGGCACTAAAAAACGCACTAAAAGTAACAAACAAAAAAATCTCAGAAGTAAAAATAGTGATAAACGGAGCAGGAGCCGCAGGAATGACAATAGCAAGACTACTAACATGCATAGGCTACAAAAGCAACGCATGCACACCAGCAAAAGAAATCATAATGGTAGATAGCCAAGGCATAATACACAAAGAAAGGCCAGAACTAAGTTATTACAAACAAGAAATAGCACAAAGAACAAACAAAGAAAACATAAAAGGAACACTAAAAGAAGCAATAAAAGAAGCAGACGTTTTCATAGGAGTAAGCAAACCAAATGCTCTGACAAAAGAAATGATAAAAACAATGAAAGAAAAACCAATAATATTAGCATTAGCAAACCCAATTCCAGAAATAATGCCAGAAGAAGCAATAGAAGCAGGAGCATACATAATAGGCACAGGAAGAAGCGATTACCCAAACCAAATAAACAATGTGTTAGCATTCCCAGGAGTCTTCAAAGGAGCCTTAGAGGCAAAAGCAACAAAAATAACGCCAAACATGAAAATGGCAGCAGCGGAAGCACTCGCAAACAACATTAACCCAACAAAAGACAGAATACTACCAAGCCCGCTAGACAAAAGCGTAGTCAAAAAAATAGCAGAAGCAGTAAAAAAAGCCGCAATAGAAGACAAAGTAATAAGAGAATAATTGAAAAAATAACTTTTACAAAAAACTTCAGACAAAAACCAATAAAAATAAAGAAAAGACTGACAAAAAGATATAATCAATAAAAACTCTAAGCTCCCAATGAAGCAACCAAAGACTTTAGTTCATCATAAGAAGAAAAATTGTATTTAACACCATTAATAAAAAAAGTAGGAGTAGCATTAACACCAATAGACTGACCAAACAAAAGGTCATTATCAACTTTAGAAGAATACTTGCCAGAAGAAAGACAAGAATTAAAAGAATCAACATTAATGCCTAAATCGGAAGCAAACTTTTGCAAAGATGAAGACTTCAAATTACGCTGATTTTCAAATAGTTTGTCGTGCATCTCCCAAAACTTACCAAAATCACCAGCACACTCAGCAGCCTCAGCAGCCTTTCTGGCATTATAATGCTGAGGCAAAGGAAAATGCTTAAAAACTACTTTAACATTCGAGAAATCATTTACAAGAGACTTGAGCCAAGGAGAAGCGGCAGAACAAAAAGGACACTCAAAATCTGAAAAAACAACGACAACCACTTTCGCATCAGCCTTGCCTAAAAATTGCCCATTCTCGAGTTCTGTCTTGTCAATAGGCGGTTTAGAAAAAAATTGTAATACACCAAAAACACCCAAGGCAAACAAAAACAAAATAATTAAAGAATAAAGCCAACCAAACTTATTAACCTTAGACTCTACTTTTATTTTGTCAAGTTTAGGCATAAAAAAAACAAACTGCACCAAAACAATTTAAAACACTTGTCTTAACATGTGTTAATTATGGGCATAACATTTCCATGCGAAATAATAAGTTGGCATGTACTGCCAGCAGTGAGAAGAGAAATAGCAATATACTTGGCAAAAGAAAAAGGACTTTCTAGAAAATTGATAGCGGAAAAATTAGGGATAACTGAAGCAGCAGTATGCCAATACATAAAAAGCAAAAGAGGAAACAACCATAAGTTTGGAGAAAAAGACAGAAAAAAAATAAGAGAAATAGCAGAAAGACTATTGATAGCTGACAAAAAGTTTGACAAAATGTGCATAGTATGCAAAGAATTTGACGTAAAAGAAACAATAATGAAAAATTAGGAGGAAAAAATAATGAAAACCACACTAGAAATAAAAGAGCTAACAGCAGGCATACAAGGGAAACAAATAATAAACAACCTAAACCTAAAAGTAAGCCAAGGAGAAATACACGCAATAATGGGCCCAAACGGAACAGGAAAAAGCACTTTAGCTAACATAATAATGGGCAACCCAAAATACGAAATAATATCAGGAGACATATTAGTTAATGGAAAAAGCATACTAGGATTAGAACCAAACGAAAGAGCAAAAATAGGTTTATTCATGTCATTCCAATACCCAATAGAAATACCAGGCTTAACATTCTCAAAATTCCTTTATGCAGCATACAAAGCCCAAAACCCACTAAACACAGAAAGCATAATAAAGTTCAGAGAAAAACTCAAAGAAACAGCAGAAAAATTAGAAATGAAAAGCGACTTTATAGACAGAGAACTAAACGTTGGTTTTTCAGGCGGAGAAAAAAAAAGAGCAGAAATATTGCAAATGATGATACTAAAACCAAAAATCGCAATATTAGACGAAACAGACTCTGGCTTAGACATAGACTCGTTAAAATTAGTCTCGCACTACATAGAAAAAATGCGAAGCCCAGAGTTTGGAGCAATAGTAATAACACACTACAAAAGACTACTCAACCACTTGAAACCAGACAAAGTACACGTAATGGCTCATGGCAAAATAATAAAATCAGGAGACATTAGCTTAGCAGAAGAACTCGAAGAAAAAGGATACGCAGCAATAGTAAAAGAAAAAATAGAAATAAGGTGAAAAAATGGCAGACCAAAGAACAAAAGAAAGAGAAATAGCAACAATAGATTACACAAAGTATGACTTCAAATACCCAACAAAAAACTATGAAATAATTTTTGACAAAGGCCTAAACGAAGAAACAGTAAAAAAAATCTCAGAAATAAAACAAGAACCAAAATGGATGTTAGAATTCAGACTCAAAGCACTAAAAGCATTCAACGAAAAACCCATGCCAGAATGGGGGGCAGACCTAAAAGACATAGACTTTAACAACATAGTTTATTACATGAAAGCAGCAGAAGCAAACAAAACAAAATGGGAAGAAGTCCCAAAAGAAGTAAAAGAAACATTCGAAAAATTAGGCATACCGGAAGCAGAAAGAAAAATATTAGCAGGAGTAGGAGCCCAATACGACTCAGAAGTCATTTACCACAACATAAGAAAAGACCTCGAAAAACAAGGAGTAATATTTTTATCAATGGACGAAGGACTACAAAAATACCCTGAAATAGTCAAAGAACACTTCGGAAAAGTAGTACCATACAACGACAACAAGTTCGCAGCCCTAAACAGCGCAGTCTGGTCAGGAGGCTCTTTTGTATACGTCCCAAAAGGCGTGAAAGTAGAAATACCACTACAAGCATACTTTAGAATAAACGCAGAAAGCTTTGGACAATTCGAAAGAACACTAATAATAGCAGACGAAGGAAGCCAAGTACACTACATAGAAGGCTGCACAGCACCAAGATTCTCAACACAATCACTACACGCAGCAGTAGTTGAAGTGATAGCAAAACAAAACGCAACAGTAAGATATACAACAATACAAAACTGGGCAAACAATATTTACAACCTAGTCACAAAAAGAGCATTCGCATACAAAAACGCCACAATAGAATGGGTGGACGGAAACATAGGAAGCAAAGTCACAATGAAATACCCAGCAATATACCTAATGGAAGAAGGAGCAAAAGGAGAAGTACTCTCAATAGCATTAGCAGGAAAAAATCAATACCAAGACGCAGGAGCAAAAATAGTACACTTGGCACCACACACAACAAGCAGAATAACAAGCAAAAGCATAAGCAAAGACGGCGGAAGAACAAGTTACAGAGGACTACTAAAAGTAATAAAAGGGTGCAAAGGAGTAAGAAGCAACGTTAATTGTGACGCACTAATATTAGATGACAAATCAAGAACAGACACTTATCCCTACATAGAAATAGACGAACCAACAGCAACAATAGCACACGAAGCAAGAGTAGGAAAAATAGGAGAAGAAGAAATATTCTACCTAATGTCAAGAGGACTAAGCGAAGTGGAAGCACTAACAATGATAGTAATGGGATTCATACAACCCTTTGCAAAAACCTTGCCATTAGAATACGCAGTAGAACTTAACAGGCTAATAGAATTAGAAATGGAAAACTCGGTAGGTTGAAAAAATGAAAAACACTAAATTAATAGAACAACAAATACAAGAACAAAACGAAGATTACATAAAAAAATACTTAGAAAAAAACAAAGAAATAATAAAAGAGACACCGCTAAAAAAAAGTAAATACACGAATATAACAAAACTAAACGAAATAATAAAAACAACAAAAACAGGAAAAGCAGAAATAAACATAAACCAAAAAGAAAAAGCAGAAATAATAGAAATAAATAGCATAGAAGAACTAAAAAACAACCCAACAAAAACACTCATAAAAAAAACACTAAACGCTGAAAGTACACCAAAAGACCAATACGAAGCAAAAGCAAACACGGCAATAGAAAAAGCAACAATAATAAAACTAAAAGAAACAAAAGAACAAATAAAAATAAAAATAAAAACAAAAAACAACACGTGCAACAAAGTAATAATAATAATACCAAAAAACTCAGAAACGACCATTATAACAGAATACGAACTTGAAGAAAATTCAATACTAGCACAAACACTCATATGCGAAGAAAATTCTAAAATAAACCATGCACAAAAAATAGAAGCAAAAAAAGAAGCAATACTAACAAAACAATTCATACTAGAAAAAGACACAAAACTAACAAACTCAGAATTAATATTCAACGGAGAACTTTTTAGAACAAACACAACAATAGTGTTAGAACAAGAAGGAGCCGAAACACAATATTACAGCTCACTAATAGGAGAAAAACAAAACAAGCATGACATAAACTATATAGCATTACACAAAGGAGAAAACACGAAAAGCCACTTCATATTCAAATCAGTTGCAAAAGACCAAAGCAAAAACGTTTTTGACGGAATGATAAAAATAACCGAAACAGGAAAAAAAACAAATGCACTATTAGAATGCCACGGAATGATAATAGGAAACCAAGCCTCAATAAACCAAATACCAAGCTTAGAAATAAGCAACGATGATGTAAAAGCAACACACTCAGCAACAATAGCACACATACAAGAAGACGAAATATTCTACTTACAAACAAGAGGCTTAGAAACAGAGCAAGCAAAAAAAATGATAATAAAAAGCTTCTTAGAAAGCAACACAACAATTTTACCTGAAAACACAAAAAAAGAAATAGTAGAAGAAATAGAAAAACGAGTGTAAAAAAAATGAACATACGTAAAATAAAGCAAGATTTTCCAATACTCAAAAGAAAAATTAACGGAAAAAAAATAACTTACTTAGACAATGCAGCAACAACACAAAAACCAATACAAGTAATAAAAGCAGAAACAGAGTTTTACACTAAACACAACGCAAACATACACAGAGGAATAAATACGCTATCACAAGAAGCAACAGAAATATACGAAAAAGCACACGAAAAAACAGCAAACTTTATTGGAACAAAAGACACGGAAGAAATAATATTTACAAAAAACACGACAGAAGCATTGAACCTACTTTCATACACTTTAGAAAAAGAAATAAAAAAAGGAGACGAAATACTACTCACAAAAATGGAACACCATGCAAATTTAGTGCCATGGCAACAACTAAGCAAAAGAAAAAAAGCAAAACTAGTTTATGCAAACATTACAAAAAACCTAACAATAGACCTTGAAGACTTTCAAAACAAAATAAACAAAAAAACAAAAATAATAGCATTTACGATGGCTTCAAACATATTAGGCACAATAAATCCAGTAAAAGAAATGACAAAAATAGCAAAAGAAAAAGAAGAAAAAATAACAATAATTGATGCGGCACAAGCAATACCGCACAAAAAAATAAACGTGAAAGAAATAGGATGCGACTTTTTAGCATTCTCAGCACACAAAATGTTAGGACCAATGGGCTTAGGAATACTATATGGCAAAAAAGAAATTTTAGAAAAAATGCCACCATTTCTCACAGGAGGCGACATGATAACGAAAGTGACCCTAAAAAATTCAACATGGAACAAACTACCGTGGAAATTCGAAGCAGGAACACCAAACGTAGCAGGAGCGGCAGGATTATCAGCAGCAATAGACTATATTCAAAAAATAAAAATAGAGAACATAGAAGAACACTGCCAAAAACTATTAGAATACGCACTAAAAAAAATCAGCAACATAGAAAAAGTAAAAACATACACGCCAAAAGGACCAAAAACAAGCATAATGGCGTTTAATTTGAAAGGAATACACTCGCACGACTTAGCAACAATACTCGACAACAAAGGAATAATAATAAGGTCAGGAAACCACTGCGCACAACCTTTACTCAAAGAACTAAAAACAGAATCAATAGCAAGAGCATCATTTTATATTTATAATACAAAACAAGAAATAGACTTGTTAATAGAAGGAATAGAAGAAACAAAAAAAATTTTTGGTGACTGAATGAACGAAACTATATCAGAAATAATAATAGAATTGTACAAAAACCCAATTAACAAAGGCAAAATAGAAGAAGCAGACATAATAGCAGAAGGAGGAAACCCTGTTTGCGGAGACCAAGGAAAAGTATATTTGAAAATAGAAGATGACAAAATAAAAGAAGCAAAGTTTTTAGCAAGAGGCTGTGCAATAAGCATAGCCTCAATGTCAATTTTAACAGAACTAATAAAAAACAAAACACTAAAAGAAACCTTAGAAATCAAACCAGAAACACTATTCAAAGAACTCGGAAACATAATACAAACAAGACAAAAATGCGCATTACTAAGCCTAACAATCATAAAAGAAGGAATAAAAGAATACATGAAAAACAAGAAAAAAGTAGAAATAAAAGGAATAAAAATCTAAAAAAAAAGCCAAATAATGACTAAAAAAAAATTGGTTTTTACAAAGCCAAAAAAAGAAAAATTATTAAAAGAAACAAAAAACTAAAACCGACAAAAAAAATCAAGGCAATAATTCTGAACTATTTTTAGAAGGAAAACCACTCAACAAAGACCTCAAAGCATACTCTTTATCCTTAGCACAAACAATACCAGAAGAAACGAAAACACCACAAGAACCCAATTCAATAGCTTTTGAAACGTCTTTGTTAGTCTTTATACCAGCACCCACGAGAACTTTTATTTTTGAGTCAATACCATTAATTGCCTTGACAGCATCAGAAATCAACTCTGGCTTTGCAGTACTTACACTAACATTACCGCCAATCAACTCAGGCGGCTCGACAGCAATAAAATCTGGAGAAAAAAAAGCAATTTGCTTAGCCCTCTCCAAAGATTCAGCACAAACAAGTACTTTCAAGTTTACTTCATGACAACGCCTTACAACAGCCTCAACAAAAATATTATCTCGCTTATTTTCAGCATGATTAACCACACAACCAAAAGCACCAGCATCCCTAACAGCTTCAGGCAAGATCATGCCAGTATTAGCACCATAACTAATAGGATCAACATGCTGAACGAAAATCTTCAAAGGAGTATCATAAACTATTTGCCTTAAGTCAACGACCTGCACAACAGGAATAATATCAACTTCGCCACTATTAAAACCAGCCAAAAGCTTAGCAAGAGACAAAGCCTTTTTCCCAGAACCTTCCTCATAAGTCTTAAAATTCACGAACAAAAAATACTGCATTTTTAAAATCACCACAAAAAATAATAAAAAACATTATACGACCAAAAAAAAAGACAGCACGAACATTTTAAAACAAAAATTACATTATCAAAACATGAAACTAAAAATAATAGACAACAACTTAATAGAAATAATGGCCTCCCAAGCAATTTCAGTCGGCGGCGGCATCATAGCAGGAACAATCCTTGCAACCCAAATAGACAAAATATTCCTAATACCAGGAATGCTAATTTTAGTCCCAGGCCTATTAGAAATAAGAGGAAGCATCAGCGGAACATTCGCATCAAGACTAACATCAGGAATGTTCCTAAAAATAATAAACCCAAAAAAACCCAACAAAAAAATAATGATAGGAAACATCATAGCAACATTCGTATTAGCAATAATAAGCTCATTAGTATTAGGAACAATAGCAACAATAGGAACACTATTAATCACCAACGAATTACACATAGAACTAATAACAATAGCAATAATAGCAAGCTTTTTGGCAAACATTATAGAAATACCACTAGCAATAGCCGTTACTTTTTACTTGTTTGAAAAGGGCCACGATCCAAATAACATAATAGGACCATTCATAACAACCACAGGAGACATAACAAGCATAGCATGTCTACTAATAGCAATGATGATAATATGATAGACAAACTACAAAAACTACAACAAATAAAAAAACACGAATTACATCCATTAATCAATGAAATACACGAACAACACAAAATATCAAAAAAAACAATATTTTACATGAAAGAATACGGCCCACACTCAAACGTCCCAATGACAATAATCAAAGAAAGCACAAAAATACTAATAGTATCAACAATAATAGCCTCTTTCAGTGGAATAACACTAGAATACTTTAAACAAAATTTAGAAAAAATAGCACCGCTAATAATAGTCATACCAGCAATAAATGACATGATAGGAGACTTTGGGACAATGTTTTCAGCAAAAATATCCACGATGCTACACGAAGGAAAAATAAAAAATAATCCGTTAGAAAATCACGAAATCAAAAAAATGTTAGCACAAGCAATAATAATAGCACTAATAGGAGGACTACTCATAAGCATAGGAGCAAACACAATAAAAGGCCAAAACCTGAGCACCATAACAATAGCAAAGTTCACAGCAATAATTATAGTAGATATAATCATATTAGTTAGCACAATGTTTATAATATCAATAACATTAGGCAAACACTTTTTCAAAAACAAAGAAGACCCAAACAACTTCCTAATACCAATAACAACGTCAATAGCAGACCTAACCAACATAATATTCATCTCAGTTTTAACAACAGCACTAATATAAATATTAAATAATTTGAACAAAAAACAATTATGGAAAACAATTACTTGATAACACAACTTTTAGAAAACTATAAAGAAAAATTTAACGAAGAACAAAAAATAGAAAAAGCAATAAAACTAATTGAAAAAGGCTGCAAAGAATCAAACAAAGATTACCAAACATACCTAAAACACAACATAGCAGTAGCACAAACACTCATGAAATTAGGCTTAGAAAAAAACACAATCATAGCAGGCCTATGCCACAACTTAACAGAAATGAAATTAGAAGAAAAAGAAATAGAAAAAGAATTAGGAAAAGAAATATTAGAAATGATCCAAGAAAAACAAAGACTAGAAAAAGCCCTTAACTTTAAAAACGAAAACACAGAAACAATGATAAAAAAATTGAGCATAATAATGACAACAACACCAGAAGTGTTCATGATACAATTAGCAGAATCATTAGACAAAACAAAAAACGTATACTCAATAAAAGAAGAAGAAAGAAACGAATTCATAAAACAAGCAAAAGAAGTTTATGCTCCATTAGCCACAAAATTAGGTCTATACCAAATAAGTTCTGAAATAAACGACTTGGTTTTCAAATACCAAAACCCCGAAAAATACAATGAAATAGAAGAAAAAATAAAACAAATAATAGAAAAAGCAACAACAGAAATAACAGAATTCCAAAAACTATTAGAAGAAGAACTAACAAAATCAAACATAAAAGCAAAAATTTACGGAAGAATAAAATCAGTGTATAGCACAAACCAAAAAATGAAAAGAAAAAACATTAGTTTAGACAAAATTTACGACATAATAGCAATAAGAATAATCACCAATAATGAAAAAGAATGCTACGAAACACTCGGCATAGTACACACACTAGCAAAACCAATACCAGAAGAATTTGACGACTACATTTCAAAACCAAAAGAAAATGGTTATAGATCATTACACACAGTAGTTATGATCAAAAACACAATACCAATAGAAGTTCAAATTAGAACAAAAGAAATGCACGAACTTGCAGAATACGGAATAGCAGCACACTGGAAATACAAAGGAATAAAAGGCACAAAACAAGACGCAAAATCAGAATGGTTAAAACAAATAATAGAATGGGAAAAAGAAACAGGAAACAAAACACTATTAGACATATTCGGAAGACAAATCTTTGCAATAACACCAAAAGGCGAAGTAATAGAACTACCAGAAGGAGCAACAATAATAGACTTTGCATACGCAATACACACAGACTTAGGAAACAAATGCATAGGAGCAAAAATAAACGGAAAAGCCTGCCAACTCTCAACACAAATAAAAAACGGAGACATAGTAGAAATACTAACATCAGAAAAACAAAAACCAAAAATAAGTTGGTTATCAATAGCAAAAACACAAAAAGCAAGAAAAAAAATAAAATCAATTTTAGGACTAGACTTTGAAAGCAAAAACACTAACAAACTAAAAAGAACATTTAAGGTAAACACAGAAGACAAAAGAATAAGATTCGCAAAATGCTGCAAACCAATGCCAGGAGACGAAATAATAGGAATAAAAACAACAAAAAGAAAAATTTCAGTTCACAAAATAAACTGCGAAGAAATACAAAAAATGAAAGGAAAAAAAATAATTGTAGAATGGCACACAAACAAAGTACTAAAAACAAAAATAGAAATAACAGCAAAAGAAGGAATAAGCATACTAAAAGAACTATTAAACACCTTGAACGAAGAAGGACTAAGCATAGAATCAACAACAGCAAAAAAAACAAGCGAAAACTCTGATCTAATAATTTTTGAAGTGAAAACAACTAGTATAAAAAACATTGAAAACACAATAGAAAAAATAACAAAAATGAAAAAAGTACTAAGCGTAAAGAAAAAATAAAACACAAAAATACTAATAACAAAAAAAACAAAATAAAAAAAGTACAACAACAAAAAAAACTAAAGCCTAAAAAAACAAGAGACAAAAAAATACCTACAAACCAAAAATGGCAAAAATAAACAAAAAAGTCACAAAAAATTAAACACTTAAAAAAAGTCTTTAATCAAAGCCAACTATTTCCAACACATCAAGCTCCTTACAAACACAATTAACACCTAAAATACTAGAAATACTAGGGTTTGTTCTATTGTCATCACCAGAAACAAACTCTTTTACATACAAACCATGCGAAGCCTTAATTTGCAAACTAAAAGTAAAAGAATCTATTATTGAAACTGACATAATCAAAACATTCTTTGTTCTATTAGCATCAACTCTTCTAGCAAGAACCCTTAAAGGAGTACGTTGAACAACAATAAAAGATTTCCCAACAATAGAATTTAATTTTTCAACAGAAAAATTTGAATCAGCAACACAAACACAATAATAAATTTTTTCAAAGTCAGTATTTTTTAGTTTAATTAATTCTTGTTTTGAAGAATAACGAAACGAAGAAAAAAACACTGCAGAAGGCAAAACAGAATTAGCTTTTTCTAATAACTCGCTCAAATTCAAATTCCTAACCAAAGGTTCTTTCAACTCAAAAATAAAAGGCCTGCCTTTTCCAAGCATTCTAACATCAACATCTTCTCTACCACAACCATGAAACTTAGAAGAAGAAGCTTTGAAAGAAGGTAAAAAAACCTTCTCCAAAATCTCTTGAACAGAAAACTCGGACAACTTACCAGACCAATTACAATAACCACAACCCTTGCCTTTACACTTAAAACAATAATGAAAAGTCTGAGCAACAGAACGAGAAAACTTGTTATACCTGCCAAAAACAAAAACAGAAGAAGGCACACAAGAAACAAGAGCACAATCCAAATCAATCAAAATATAAGTATCAAAGTTCACACTCGCCTTTTTTTTACCAACACTAACAAGAAAAGAAGAAGCAACTAAACTAATATTCTCTTTCGCAATCTTAGAAGAAGAAACACC
>JAWANB010000026.1:6325-14068 GCA_038895675.1 Candidatus Iainarchaeum sp. | reverse complement strand
CTAATGCAAGCAACTTGCCAGTCTTGTGGAAGAATAGCAATGCCTGATGACAAACTTGAACAATTAGTTCCTTACATTGGCGATAACTCTATTGACATAGAAAAGAAAATTTTAGCAAGAACGAAGAAAACAAAAAAGTGCCCACATTGTGGAGCAAATAGAAAAATAGTCGTGCTTGACAAGCCAACAAACTTTTACATTGATAAAGACAGAATATATCCAACACAAATAAGAGAATGGGTTGAAAAAATACCTGACAAAGACTTAAAGTTTTTTGGTTATGAGGAAGGAAAATTAAGGCCAGAATGGTTTGTGATGACGGTCTTACAAGTCCCGCCCATAAACATTAGGCCAAGCATTACTCTTGAGTCAGGAATAAAAAGCGAAGACGACTTAACGCACAAATTGGTTGACATAATAAGAATAAACTTGAGGCTTAAAGACAACATAGATGCTGGTGCGCCACAACTAATAATAGAAGACCTTTGGGATTTATTGCAATACCACGTGACAACCTACTTTAATAATAACACGGCAGGAGTGCCTCCAGCAAAGCATAGGAGCGGTAGAGCATTAAGGACTCTGGTTCAAAGGCTACAAGGAAAAAAAGGCAGGTTCAGATATAACTTGACAGGAAAGAGAGTAAACTTTGCAGCAAGATCAGTAATAACTCCAGATCCAAACATTTCAATTACTGAGCTTGGCGTGCCTGAAGAAATAGCTGAAAATATTACGGTGCCGGAAACAATAACAGAAAACAATTTGGAAGAAGCAAAACAAATGATAAAAAAAGGAAACGTTTTGTACGTAGCAAGGCCTGATGGAATAAGAAAAAAGATAGTTGAAACTAACATGGAAACTATACTTGCAGAATTAGCCCCTGGCTTCAAAATTGAAAGGAAGCTCAAAAATGGAGACATAGTTCTTTTCAATAGGCAACCGAGTTTGCATAGACTTTCAATGATGGCTCATAAAGTAAGAGTAATGCCAGGTAAAACTTTCAGAATGAACCCGATAGTGTGCAAACCATATAATGCAGACTTTGATGGCGACGAAATGAACATGCACGTACCACAAACGCCAGAAGGAATAACAGAAGCAAAAGAACTAATGATGGTTAACAAACAAGTGATTTCTCCAAGACATGGAGCGCCGGTAATAATATTTGATGAAGATGGAGTCTCAGGGTGCTTCATACTAACCATGAAACAAACAATCTTTGACAAAGAAGAAGCATGCAAGCTTTTCTACATGCTCGGAATAGAAGACATACCAGAGCCAGATGTAGGAAAGGACAAGTATAGTGGAAAGGCAATATTCTCAACATTATTACCTAAAGACTTGAATATGGAATACAAGACAAGAATGTATGCTCACGTTGAAGCCCTTGATGAGAATCATCCTTTATTGAAAGACCCTTACAAGAATGACTTGATAGTAAAAATAGAAAATGGCATACTAAAACATGGCGTGATAGACTCTATGAGTTTAGGAGAAGGAAAAGGAAAATTAATAGATGCTTTAGTAAAAGATTATCCAGTTGAAGTAATAACAAATTTTTATGACAAACTTTCAAAAATAGTTACTTACATTTTGACTGAAAAAGGCATGACTGTAAGTCTTGAAGAATACGTGCCAAGCACTAAAGTTTTGCACACTAGAGAAAAAGCAATTGAAGAAATGAAAGAGCAAGCAAAAGAACTAGTTAAAAAATACCAGAAAGGGCACCTTGAACTAATTCCAGGCAGAACTTTAGAAGAAAGCTTTGAAATAGGCATAATGAGGTTAGCTGCAAGTGCAAAAGAAAAAGTCCAAAAAGCTATTTTGAGAGAAGTCATTGAAAACGTTACGTCTGAAAGACCTGAATTGAATTCAAGCATAATGATAATGTCAGGCTCAAGAGGAAGCACCACAAACCTCACAAACTTAACAGGAATGTGGGGACAAGCTTCAGTAAGAGAAGGCAGGCCAAAAAGAGGCTTCAAAGAAAGACTAATAGCCTTAAATCACAGAAAAGACGTTGGCATAGAAGCAGGAGGCTTTATAAGCCATAGCTTTATGGAAGGAATGACAAGCTATGAACACTTCTACCACGCAATGGGTGGAAGACAAGGAGAAGTTGACACAGGAGTTTCAACAAAGGTCTCAGGGTACTTGTATAGAAGGCTCGCTAACTCGCTAAAAGACTTGGTTGTGTTTAATGACAACACTGTTAGAACTTCCAACGGCAACATAATACAATTTAAGTATGGAGAAGACGGCGTATTCCCAGAAAAAACCTTCAAAGGCAAAAGCATTTCAGTGAAAAGAGAAATAGAAAAAATGAGGTATTAGTATGGAAAAAAAAGAAAAGAAAACAAAAAGCACTAAAGAAAAAGAACCAAAAGAAGAGCCAAAAAAAGAAGTGCAAAGGGTTTATGTTGAAGGAGAAATTTTAGAACAAGAAGATATACCTGAAAAAGTAGTAAAAGAAATAGAAAAAGAATGCGATGAATTAGGAGTGAAAGGAAAAGAAAAACAAAAATTGTTAGAAATAGTAAAAACCAATTTTGAAAAACTTTTGGTTGAACCAGGCGAAGCAGTAGGAATAGTGGCAGCACAATCTTTAGGCGAACCAGGAACTCAACTAACTTTAAGAACAAAGCACTATGCAGGAGCGGCAGAAGTTTCAGTTGGCTCTGGAATACAAAGAGTTGAAGAAATAGTTGATGGAAGATCAAAAGCAAAGTACCCTACCATGACAATTTACATTGCAGACGAAAACTTGAAAAACGACGAAAAAAAGTTAGACTTGTTTGCAAAATCATTAATTGATGTGAGAGTGGCTGATGTAATAAGTGTTAAAGAGCAATTGTCTATAGGGAAAGTAACTATAATAATTGATGAAGAAGCAGCAAAATCAAGGAACGTTAATATAGATGATTTGGTTGACAAAATAAACAAGCAATTAAAAAAAGAAGGAAAGAAAAAGGATAAGAACATTTACGAGTATTGGTTCAAGAATGAACCGTTGTTAAAAATAAGGAGAAATGTGAACAAACTAAAAAATTTGAGAATACAGGGTGTAAGAGGAATAGAAAAAGTTCTATTGGCAAAAGAAAAAGGAGAACCAGTAATAAAAACAAGAGGCACTAACCTTAAAGCAATACTAAAAATGCCTGAAGTGGACGGGACAAGAACAATAACTAACGATATTAAAGAAATAAGCAAAGTGCTTGGAATAGAAGCAGGCAGAATAGCAATAATAAACGAACTCCAAAACGTTTTAAAAGAAAACAACATTGCAGTTGACATAAGACACATAATGCTTCTTGCTGACTTGATGAGTTGGGATGGAGAAATAAAAGGAATAGTTAGAACAGGAATAGCAAGAGGCAAATCAAGTCCATTTGCAAGAGCAGCGTTCGAAGAAACGGTAAAACACTTGGTAGAAGCAGCCTTCAAAGGAGAAGTAGAAAACCTTGAAGGTGTTGTCGAAAACATAATTGTTGGACAACCAATAAAAGTAGGTACAGGAAGAGTTAGCTTAGTAATGAAAAAATGAGGTTTAAAAGCATGGCTAAAGTAGATTACTCAAAAGAAATAAGAAGGGCTGTTGATACAGGAAAAGTGCTTTTTGGCTCAAAAGAGGCAGAGAAAAGCATTAAAAATGGTACTGCAAAATTATTAATTTTGACAAGCAACGCTCCTAAGCTTTACAAAGAAAAGCTGGTTTTGTTAGCTGAAAAAGCCAAAGTGCCAACACTTAATTTTGAAGGAAAAAGCAATGAACTTGGAAGTGTTTGCGGAAAACCTTTCAGCGTTTCTTCTATGGTAATAGAAGATCAAGGCAAAAGTAAGATAATTGAAATAGTAAAGAAGTGATTTTTTTGGAGCTTGAAATGCAACAAATCCAGCTAATAAATACTTTAGATTCAATAGCTAAAGTTTCGGCCAAAGATTGTATAATAAGTAATAATAAAGTTGTCTTCTTAATACCAGAAGATGCAATAAAAAAAGCGATAGGAAAAAAAGGTTCTAACGTAAGAATGTTAGCTCAAAAGCTAAAAAAGAAGGTAGAGCTTTTTGAGTATGCAGAAGAACCAAAAACTTTTTTGGAAAAAGCTTTTTCAAAAGTAAGAATTGAAAAGGTGAAAATAAAAGAAGTTAGAGGTAAAAAAATAATGTTTGTAAAAACAGAGCCTGAAAGTAAAGGGATAATATTAAGAAACCTTGGCAGGCTTAAAAGCGTAAAGGAGTTAGCAAAAAGAAATTATGGTATAGAAGAAATAAGAATAAGGTGAAATAATGGGTGAATTTTCAGCAAGAGCTTTAAAGAAAAAGAGAAAAAAGTGGAGAAAAAAGGACACAAGATACATTAAAAAAATGAAAAGAAGAATGGGCTTGCACAAAAAAGAACTTATAGGTGGAGCTCCACAAGCAAGAGGTATTGTAATAGAAAAGCGCGGAGTAGAGGCAAAGCAGCCTAATTCGGGCATAAGAAAGTGCGTAAGAGTGCAAATAACAAAAAATGGAAACGAATTAACTGCTTTAGCACCAAAGGATAAAGCGATTACTTTTATTGAAGAACACGACGAAGTAATAGTTGAAGGAATTGGAGGAGCTCAAGGAGGACCTAAGGGAGACCTTTGGGGAGTAAAGTACAGGGTCACGCATGTTAATGGAATTTCATTGCAAGAACTAAGAAAAGGCAAGAAAGAAAAAGTCAAGAGGTAAAAAAATGGTTAACACTAACGAAAATAAAAAGGAAATAGACTTGGTCTTTGGCAAATGGGATCCTAAAGAAGTGACCATAAAAGACTTGAGTTTGCAAAAGTATGTTAGCCTAGACTCTAAAATGATTCCTCATACTTTTGGAAAAAAGACAAGAGCAAGATTTGAGAAAGGAAAATTGAGTATAGTTGAAAGACTAATAAACAAAATAATGAGGACGGGGCAAGGAAAAAGAAAACTCTCTGGAAAATTTATTAGAGGGAGAGGCTCTTGTGGAAACAAAGTAATTGCAATGAAAATAGTAGAAAAAGCTTTTGAGTTGGTTGAAAAAAGAACTAAAAAAAATCCTTTACAAGTATTAGTTGATGCTGTCGAAAAGGCAGGACCACGAGAAGACACTACAAGAATTCAAAGAGGTGGAGTTTATTATACTGTTTCTGTCGACGTTGCTCCTTTGAAAAAAGTTGATGAAGCCCTAAAGAACATAGCTTTAGCTACGTTCCAAGCTTCCTTCAACAACAAAGTAGAGGCAGCAGAGGCACTTGCAAAAGAACTAATTGCTGCTGCAAACGAAGACAATGCAAGTTATAGTGTAAAAAGAAGAGACGAAATAGAGAGAATAGCAAAAGCCTCAAGGTGAAGTAATGGTAAAGAAAGAAGATATTGTAAAGTTAGCCCAAAAACTAATGAACAATAGGCAAAACATTAGGAATATGGGTATAGTTGCGCACATAGACCATGGTAAAAGCACTCTTGCTGATTCACTCATAGCAGCCTCTGGCTTAATGAGCGAAGAACTTGCAGGACAACAAAGAGTAATGGATTTTGAAGACCAAGAACAAGCAAGAGGAATAACAATTAACGCTGCAAACATTTCTCTTTTACATAATTATAATGGTCAAGATTATCTCATAAACTTAATTGACACGCCAGGCCATGTTGATTTTGGCGGAGAAGTCATAAGAGCAATGAGAGCTGTCGATGGCGTTATTTTGGTTGTTGATGCTGTTGAAGGCGTAATGCCACAAACAGAAACTGTAATAAGACAGGCTTTGAGGGAATGGGTAAAACCAGTTCTTTTTATAAACAAAGTCGACAGACTAATAAACGAGCTTCAGCTTAATGACCAACAAATGCAAGAGAGGTTCATAAAAGTTATAACTCAAGTAAACATGCTTATCAAAAAAAATGCGCCTGAAAAGTTCAAAGAAGAATGGCAAGTAAAAGTTCAAAATGGTTCTGTGACTTTTGGAAGCGCTTACAATAAGTGGGCTGTTTCAATACCGAGAAGTAGCATCAATAACATTACTTTCAAAGATGTTTACAATTACTTGAAAGCTGGAAACCAAAAAGAACTTTCAACAAAATCAAAGTTGGCTGATGCTATTTTCGAAATGATAATAAACCACTTGCCTAATCCAATAAAAGCACAATCTTACAGAATGCCAATAATATGGAAAGGCGACATGGAAAGCTCTACAGGAAAGGCAATGCTGAACGCTGATGAAAAAGGAGCTTTCAGTATGATGGTAACTGATGTTTCGGTTGACAAGCACTCTGGAGACATTGCTACTGGCAGGGTTTATTCAGGAAAAGTAACAAAAGGCATGAAAGTAAGATTAGTTGGAATGCAAAAAGAAGCATACATACAAAAAGCAGGTCTTTTCATGGGCCCTGATTTTGTAGAAGCTGAAGAAATTCCCGCAGGAAACATAGCTGCTATCGTTGGAATGAAAGAAGTTTATGCTGGAGAAACAATAACCTCTGACCCTGAGCTTCAGCCGTTTGAAAGCTTTATGACAGAAGTTGAGCCGGTAATAACAGTTTCAATAGAAGCAAAGAACACAAAAGATTTGCCAAAACTAATAGAAGTCTTAAAACAATTGTCAAAGGAAGACCCTAACTTAAAAGCAACAATAAACCAAGAAACCGGAGAACACTTATTGTCAGGCATGGGAGAACTTCACCTTGAAATAAATCAGTACAGAATAGAAAAACACCACAACATACCCATAACGGTTTCGCCGCCAATAGTTGTTTATCACGAAACAATAAACAAAGAATCGCCAATACTCGAATCAAAAAGCCCTAACAAGCATAACAAACTCAAAATGATGGCAAAACCAATTCCTAAAGAGATACTGCAAAAAATTATTGCAACACACTTTGATGGCAAAGTAAAGCCAAAAGACAAAGAAAAGTGGGCAATGTTCCAAGAATGCGGCTTTGATAATGACACATCAAAAAAAATATGGGCCGTACACAACCACAACGTCCTAATTGATAATACAAGAGGAATAGAAGCATTGCACGAAATAAGAGAACTAGTCATACAAGGTTTTTTTGACGCAATGAACGAAGGCCCTTTAGCAAAAGAAAAGTGCCAAGGAGTAATGATAATACTCGTTGACGCAACTTTACACGAAGACGCGATACATCGTGGACCAGCACAAATGCTTCCAACAGTAACAAAAGGTTGCTATGCATGCATGCTTTCAGCAGACCCAGTATTGTACGAACCAAAACAATTACTAACCATAACAACACCTGAAGCGTTTTTAGGCTCAGTCTCAAAAGAATTAGGTTCAAGAAGAACGCAAATAATTGAAATGAGACAAGAAGGAGACTCGAGCGTAATAATAGCAAAAGCACCAGTAAAAGAACTAATAGGGTTTTCACAAAGTATAAGAGGAGCAACTCAAGGCAGAGTATTATGGACAGCAGAATATGCAGGTTATGACTTGTTGCCAAGAGAACTCCAAGCAGAAACAATAAGAGAAATAAGAAAAAGGAAAGGCATGGATTTAGAAATAAAACCACCAAGCTATTTCCTTGAATAAACAAACCGAGTTCTGCATAAATTACTTAAAACAAAATAACAAAGAGGACTTAAAAAGACCAACAAAAAAAAACGTGAAAATTGAGTCAAAAAGTTTTCTTTAAACACTAAAAATAATTTTTGTGTTTGCCTGATTTAAGAGTTAGTATGCTAATTGCCAAAAGAGAAATCAACAAAACCAAAAAGTAGTT
>JAWANB010000026.1:2201-6225 GCA_038895675.1 Candidatus Iainarchaeum sp. | reverse complement strand
AAAAAAAAACGTGAAAATTGAGTCAAAAAGTTTTCTTTAAACACTAAAAATAATTTTTGTGTTTGCCTGATTTAAGAGTTAGTATGCTAATTGCCAAAAGAGAAATCAACAAAACCAAAAAGTAGTTTGTTTCAGACACGACAGCTTTTTTATTGAAAACTAAAATAGCATAAGTATCAGAGTTATCTGAAATCACTTCATCAAATATGACATGCGCAGGAGCATCATAAACTTTTGTTACTACAGCATAATAATAGTACGCGCCAGGCTCAAAAAAAGGTTCTTTTACTTCAGTCATATAATCAATTACTTTTCCCGCAACGCTGTTATTATAAAAATAAGATTGTTCGTTAGAGGAAGTCAAGTCAAACCTAATTACCTTATCACCAGGCAAAGAAGGATGAGTATAAGAAAACCTATTAACATCCCCTGCCTTAACTCTAATCAAATTTACATCAACATATCTAACACTCGCATCCAATTTTGTTACCTTAATATTCCAAGCAACTTTTTGAACTGGAGACTGGTTCAAATAATATTTTACTTTATCCCCATCCACTGAAAGTTCTAGTTTAACAAGATTTTTTTGTGCACTTACTAAAAAAGAAAGCAACAATATGAAAATCAAGACTAAAAAAACTTTTCGCATGCAAATAACTCTACTTCTTTATTTTTTTACTTTTTGGTTAAAAATTAATACTAAAAATAGAAATAAAGCATGAACGATTTAAAAACAAACAAGAAAAAACTGCTAAAAGAACACCTAAAAAAAAGACTTGAAAAAGAATTCTAAAACCAAAAAAAAACTTTTTGCTCAACAAACTTTTTTAATTACGACAATTCGTGCAATCCTTTTTAAACCTTTTCAGAATGTAGTTATTAGCAAAAACGAGGAGCTTTGCGCTTTCTCTTAGTCGTATTTGGTTTTTTGGAGGGATATGAATGGCAGAAAAGCCGCACATTAACTTAGTATTCATTGGTCATGTTGACAATGGAAAGTCTACAACCATAGGTAGGCTCCTCTATGATACAGGGGCTCTGCCTGAACAAGAGTATAGAAAAATAAAAGAAGAGGCAGAAGCCAAAGGAAAAGGAACTTTTGCTTTTGCTTATGTAATGGACAACCTAAAAGAAGAAAGGGAAAGAGGCGTAACAATTGATGTTGCTTACAAAAAGTTTACTGGCCAAAAAAACAATTTTACCATAATTGACGCTCCGGGCCATAGAGACTTTGTAAAGAACATGATAACAGGAACTTCACAAGCTGACGCTGCTGTCTTGGTGGTTGCTTCAAAAGCTGGCGCAAACATATTACAAGAACAACCTCAAGTTAAAGAACATGCTTTCTTAGCAAAAGTGATGGGAGTAAATCAGTTAATAGTAGGTCTTAACAAAATGGACGAAGCTAATTATAGCGAAGCAAAGTACAAAGAAGCACAAGAAACTATGCTAAAAATGTTAAAGTCGATAGGTTATAAAGAAGATCAATTAAAGTTCGTTCCTTACTCAGCATGGGAAGGCGAAAACGTTGTAAAACAAAGCGGAAAAATGTCATGGTATAAAGGACCAACGCTTGTTCAAGCTTTGGATGAGCTCAAAGCTCCGCCATTACCAACTGACAAACCTTTAAGGTTACCAATACAAGACGTTTATAACATAAAAGGCGTTGGAACAGTGCCTGTTGGAAGAGTAGAAACAGGCATAATGAAGCCAGGAGACAAAATAATAATAATGCCTTCAGGCAAAACAGGCGAAGTAAAAACAATAGAAGCTCACCACGAACAATTGCCTCAAGCAGTTCCTGGAGATAACATAGGCTTTAACGTAAGAGGTCTTGAAAAGAAAGACGTTGCAAGAGGAGACGTTGTAGGACACCAAAGTAATCCGCCTACAGTAGCAAAAGAATTTGAAGCACAAATAGTTGTCTTATCACACCCAACTGCTATACCAGTAGGTTATACTCCTGTCTTCCACTTGCACACAGCACAAGTAAGTTGTAGTATTACACAAATACTAAAAAAAATAGACCCAAAAACAGGAGCAACTGTTGAAGAAAACCCAAAATTCTTGAAAACAGGAGATGCTGCAATAGTAAAAATAACTCCTTTAAAGCCTCTTGCTTGCGAAGAATACTCGAAGTTCCCACAATTAGGAAGATTCGCAATAAGAGACATGGGAGCAACAGTAGCAGCAGGAATAATACTAAAAATAACTCCAAGATAAACAGAGTGCCCTGCTTTGCAGGGCAATACCATTTTGGCTGAAGCTTATGCAGACCGCAAGAATAAGACTTTCATCTACGGACTACAAACAACTTGAAGAAGTATGCAAAAAAATACAAGAAGTAGCTGAAAAAACAGGTGCCAAACACTCAGGAACAATACCTTTACCTACAAAAAAATTAGTCATACCTACAAGAAAAGGCCCTTGTGGCGGTGGAACAGAAACCTACGAAAAATGGCAAATGAGAGTCCATAAAAGAATGATTGACATAAAAACCCATGGTGATGATGGAACATTAAGAAAAATAATGCGCGTAGAAATTCCGGAAAACGTGCACATGAAAATAGAAATAAAAGACAAGTAAATTAACTAACAATTTTTCCAATTGCCTTTCTTCAAAAAAATGTCACTAATAAATCAAATGTCCACCACTACTCTCGCCAAAAAAATTCGCCCTTCTTTCTTTATGCCAAACAAATGCAAAGTAATTGCCTTGACATCATTACGAAAACTATTTTTAGGCAAAGAAGACAAAAAATTGCCCTTGCACACAACCCTAACCTTTTGCTTTTTTTCCAAATTAACTTTAAATTCTTTGAAAACAAGACCGTCAACGTCTTTTAAGTACACTAACTCGCTCAAAAAATCATACAAAAGACTTTCAATGTTTTGCCCTTCCTTTTCAAATTCGAAAACTTTTTTGGGAATTATTTTCTTAGTATCAACCATTATCTCTGAGAGAGCCTTGCCACAATTAGCAAAAAGTTCTTCCAAGGTTTTGCCTTTAGCCTCAAAAGCAATGTCGGCAATAGCGACGTCCTCTAAAAACCTAAAACTTTTGACCATAAAACAAATAAGTCAAAGCAAAAATGTTTTTTATACATTCAGTTACAAAAGAGTATTTGATAAAAATGAAAATCAATAGTGTTGGAAAAAACACATGGGAAATACCAAGCACAGAAAAAAAAGGAATGCTTGTTCCAGCAAGAATATACGCTACTGAAAACCTACTAAAAGGAATGGATCAAGGCGTTTTTGAACAACTAACTAACATGGCTTGCTTGCCTGGAATAATTAAATACGCTATTGCTTTTCCTGATGCACATTGGGGCTATGGTTTTTGTGTAGGCGGCACAGCAGCCTTTGACGATAAAGAAGGAATAATAAGCCCTGGCGGAATAGGCTTTGACATAAATTGTGGAATGCGACTAATCTCAACCAACCTAACTATAAAAGAGATAAAACCAAAAATCAAAGAATTAGTGGACAAACTTTTTGAAGCAGTTCCAGCAGGAGTAGGAGTCAAAGGAAGCATAAGCCTAAAAAGACAAGAAGTGATCGAAGTAATGGAAACAGGAGCAAACTGGTGCCTAAAAAATGGTTATGCGTGGAAACAAGACATTGAAAGAATAGAAGAAAAAGGACTAATAAAAGGTGCTGATCATTCTAAAGTTTCTGAAAAAGCTATTGGGAGAAGCATGCACCAATTAGGAACGTTAGGCTCAGGCAATCATTATCTTGAAGTCCAACTAGTGTCGCCTGAAAATATTTATGATAGAGAAACAGCAGAAAAATTCGGAGTAACAAAAGAAGACCAAATAATGGTAATGATTCATTGCGGCTCAAGAGGAACAGGGCACCAAATAGCAACAGACTACTTGAAAAAGTTCGTTGAAGCAATGAAAAAATATAAAATAAACATTCCTGATAAAGACTTGGCATGCGCACCATTCAACAGCGAAGAAGGTCAAGACTATTACAAAGCAATGGCATGCGCAGCAAATAACGCTTTTGCAAATAG
>JAWANB010000026.1:0-2102 GCA_038895675.1 Candidatus Iainarchaeum sp. | reverse complement strand
GAAGCAATGAAAAAATATAAAATAAACATTCCTGATAAAGACTTGGCATGCGCACCATTCAACAGCGAAGAAGGTCAAGACTATTACAAAGCAATGGCATGCGCAGCAAATAACGCTTTTGCAAATAGGCAAGTAATAACACACAATGTTAGAAAAGTCTTTTCAAAAGTCTTCAAGAAAACGCCAGAAGAAATGGAAATGAACCTAATTTACGATGTTGCCCACAACATCGCAAAAGTAGAAACACACTTGGTTGATGGAAAAAAAAGAAAGCTAATAGTGCATCGCAAAGGCTCTACAAGAGGATTTGGGCCTGAAAGCGAAGAATTAGCTCCATTGTTCAGGAAAACTGGACAACCAGTGATAGTTGGAGGCTCGATGGAAACAGGAAGTTATGTTTGCGTTGGTACAGAAAAAGCCATGCTTGAAACATTTGGAAGCACAATGCACGGCTCAGGAAGAACAATGTCAAGAACAAAAGCAAAACAACAAATACAAGGAAAAAAACTGCAAAAAGAAATGGAAGCAAAAGGAATTTACGTAAAAACAGCATCTTACACTGGCTTGGCTGAAGAAGCAGGTTTTGCTTACAAAGACATAAGCGAAGTAGTAAAAACAATGGATGAAATAGGAATATCAAAAAAAGTGTTTGCACTAAAACCAATTGGAAATGTGAAAGGATGAAAAAACAACTTACAAAAAAAATACAACAAATAACCAAAAGACCTGAAAAAAAGAAACAAAAAAAAACTAACACTTTTTCTAAAAAGCACAAAAAGACTAAAAAAAATTAAAAAAAAACGAAAACGACCTAAAAAGCCGTAAAAAAAGTTTCTAAAAAAAATAAAACAAAAAAATACCTAAGTTAACAACAGGGAAATAAAAACTCATTAAAAAAACAAAAAAAATAAAAGTAGAGGGCTGAAAAAAGCCCTAAAAAAAAGCTAATTTAATTTTACTTTGTTCTTATTGGAAGTGATGGAGTTGGCGAAGGAGAAGGTGTAGTATTAGGAGCAAAGTTGGATTCTACACCTACAACCACTGCCCACCTATTTGTATTATTAATTGACACAACCAAAGAACCAACCAAGATATCAGAACTTATTAAAGGCCTTTTATTATTGTCAAAGAATAAGTACTTTAGATTGGTTGATGAGTCTGGCTTTACAACAATTGAAGAAATATTTTTGCCTGTTGCGGGATCAAACAAAGTAAAGTTTAAGTTTTCTTCTTTTCTTGTCACATTAATTGCTAATTCTTTGTTTGCATACTGGCCAGCTCCAACAATTCTTTTTACAGGATCATTTTCACTATAAAGCCAAATTGAAGAATATTTTCCACTTGCTTTATCAAATTTCTGATATAACAAATTTTTCAACTCTGGACCTAATCTTGCCGGAGTCATATAATCATAGATAGCAGCAAATGCAAAGTTATAATCAGAAGAATTAGTCGGCAAATTAATATAAGCAAAAACGAAAGGTTTATCATTATCATGACCTACTCTTCGTAAAACATCACCGAACGAAATATCAAAACTCTTGTCTTTATAAACTCCGACTCCTAAAGCCACACTACTATAAGTAATTGGCAAATTAACAGTTTCTACTCCTTTAGGAGAAACTATTTCAACAGAAGAAGACTTTGGATCTTTTATACTTAAAATTTGCATGCATGAATACACATAAGGGCCTTCACACTCTTTAAGCCTCATTGTTAACTCAACTTTAGCACTATCAGGGCTAAGATATTTTTCAGAGCTTACAACGTTATCATTAAATTTAGCAATTACCTTGTAAGTTCCTTCTTTTGGAACTGACAATACTGCAACTCCATAATCGTCAGTATTACTATATCTAACCACGTTGTAATTATCATTACTTAATTCTATCATTGCTTTTTGCACAGGTACTCCATCAATACTAACCACTTTTACACTTGCCACAAAATTACTTGATTGTTCTTTTTTTTGCAAAACTATTTTAACTATTGGGTTTTCTTGAGAAATTGTTTGAACTACACTACTACTATCATAACCTTCCTGGTAAGCTTTGAACTCGTAAGTTCCTTTCTTCAAAGAAACACTTGCAACTCCATTATTA
>JAWANB010000025.1:0-14347 GCA_038895675.1 Candidatus Iainarchaeum sp. | reverse complement strand
ACTTAAGAACATTGTTTTTAGAAGCAATTATGACAGGAAAAATAAAAAAATTGGAAGACTTTCAAAATTACTTGAAAAAATTTTTGCAAGAAAATTTAGAAATAAACGAACAGCAAGCACAAGAAATAGCAATAAAATCGTATAAAAAATTTCTAAATACTATAGGACCAAGAAGAAAAATAGAAGAATTGATTAGTTACATTAAGCTAATGAAAAACTAAAAAAATCAGTTTTTCGTTAACTCACGCAAAATAGTAGTAGCATAATTACCTTTTTCAAGCCAAAAACTAATCTTCAACTTTAATTTACCTTCGCTGAAATCATCTTTACATATTCCTATTATTTTCAAGTCTTTTGGCACAACAGAAATTTTTTTACGAGCACCCTTACAACTCAACTCAGGATAACTACGCACCTTAAAATCTTCAAGGGTTATACCTTCACTTTCAAGAACCTTTTTTTCTATTTCACCAGCTTTTCCTTTAGCCAATTCCAAATCAAAACCAAACAAAGGACCTAAAGGAACATCATCAGTCAAAAAGTCTCCTTCAATAGGCTTCAAACCAAAACCTGCTCTTATTCTTTCATTAATAACCAAGTTGAAAAGATAGCTTTGGTAAGCGTGAGTAAACAAATAAGCTAAATGTTTAGGCAATTTTTGAAAAGCGCCAACAAAATCTCGCGGGTATTTAACCAAGTGATGAAGAATTATTCTTTCATACCTAAACTTTTTAGGAAACTCACGCAAAGCCCTCTTAAAGTCCCTTGACTCTAAAAGATTCTTTCGCGCCAAAGCAATTTCAGGCTCTTCTTTAGAAGGACTCGTAAGGTAAAGCATGACCGCACTTTCCATATTTCCTTTTATGAATTCTTTACCAACCAAATGTGTTATTTCCCTTGAACCACCAAAACGCTGTTCGCCAAAATAATTAGCAACACCGAAAGACATTTGCCTAAAACACTCTTCAACCACTTGTCTTAATTCGTCTTCTGGCAAAGAAATTTCACGTATAGTTATTTCAAAAAAGTTTCCTTTCAAAGAACCTATCTCAACCCTATTTTGACTCCACTCTGGAGAATGTAAAGCAACGTACCTTGACCTAAAGTTTTCTAAAAGCTTTAAGTCTGGTTTCCACAAAGAAATTCTTTGAGAAGTAATTGCCCTACGATCTTTCAAGCCCGCATAACCAACTCGCTTTTTAGAAAAACGCAAAATTCTACAAAGCCTACGTATTGCCTCATGAGTATCCAAATTAAATTTTTCTAAAGTCAAGTGAAGATAAGAAAAATTGTTCTCATTATTAGGCACGAATATTTTTGGTTGCGAAACAACATTATCGTTAAAGCAAATTATGTCAAAAACTTTGCCATCAACAGAAATTTCTTTTACAATAAAATCAGAAACTCGTTTTTTTATTTTACCGCCAATACTCTTTGTTGTCGTAGTATAATAATTTATTCCAGTCAAAAACAAACACCTACCTTATCTTGTATCTTAAAATGGCTCCAAGACCGCCAAAACCTTTGAAAAATTGTTCACCCTCTGGACTTTCAACTGAAACCACTTGAACCTTTGCAGAAGTCTTTGAAGCCAATTCTTGAATATAATCAAGGTACTCCATTTCCTCAATAACCTCAAACCCTTCAGGGACTTTCCCAGAATTAGACTTATCAACAAAATACTCTTCAGAACCGCTTTTTTGGTCAAGCAACTTGAAAACATTCCAATCAATGCCTTCACTAACAAGCACCACAGAAACCATACCTGCCTTAAGAGCCTCAATAACCTCTTTCTCGCCGTAAGTAGCAAGATCGTTTTTAGCAAGAGCCTCAAGAAATTCAGCCAAAGCCTTTTTTTCTTTCATGATATCAGTGTCCTTCAAAACTTGCTCTGACTTTTGCATTAACTCCCTGATACCACCTTCATCAGTATACGAAATGTCAAGTATGGCTAAAATTTTTTGCCTCAACCTATGGTCAATTAAGCCCTTATCAACAAAAAACTGCTTAGCCATTCCTGGACCGCCAATTATAATGCCATGCAACTTATCGCCATAACCAAGAAAAGCAGAATTAACCTTTTCACTAATCCTCTTATAAAACTCTTGCTCTGCCTCTTCTCTCAACCTCTCAAACCTCTGCGCACTTTGACCACCGGCACGCATCTTACCAGAATAACCAGAAGTAAATTTCCCTAAAATCTCATAACGCTTGCCAGAAAGCACAGCAACAGTAGCTTCACTCCTATCAATGGCAACCAAACCATAAACGGAAGAAGGCTTAGTCATTTCTTTGAGAGGCTCAAGATGAAACTTAGAATCACACCAATAAAGCTTAGTCCTCAAATCCTTAATAGGCCTGATAGTAAAAAGCCTAATGTCCTGCCTGCCTTCTGTTTGAGAAACATTGCCAGCAAAAACTACTAAACCATTCTCAGGAATCCTAAAATCAATTTGCTTCAAAAAATTAATAATCTTCCTCAAAGCAGCCTGAACATTCTTTCTAGTAGTAGGACTCTTTATGTTAGAACTCTGACTAATTTCCTCAGTCAATTGGCTAGTGACAGCTCCTCTATCAGTCCCAAAAGGAATATAAACACTAATCAACTCAGTGCCTCTACCTGAAAACTGCTCCAACTTCTTAAGCTTCTTCCTAAAAACTGCCTCGGAAGAATCGTCAGAATTCAAAACATCAACCATAAAAACCACAAAAGCAACAAAGAAATTAAGAACAAACGCCCTCAGGCAAAGAAGACAAAATTTTTTGCTCAGAAACCAAACTATCAAAAGTAATTTTACCAACAACAACAGAAGGAGCTTTGACAATACCACGAGAAGCCTTAATCAATTCAACAACAGGAATGTTATCATCAAAAGGAAAAGCAAAAACACGAACATTATTGCGAACATTATTGCACTTAGCAACAACACTATCCAAAATCTTGCCTTGAGAAATGCAATCAGCACAATAAGAATTCCTATTGTAAAGAAACACTATAGGAAAAGGCAAGTCAGAACAACTCTTACGAGCCTTCTCCAACAACAAATAAAGCTCAATGTTTTGCACATGATACTTTTTAATCAACAAATCCAAGTTACCCAAAAAATTTTGCGTCTCAACAGCCTGAAGCTCTAAATAAGCCTTTCTAACAGCAACACTTTGAGTCTCAATACTCTTAGTCATTATAACACAATAATTCTCAGGCAAACCAAAAATATTTTCATAATCAGAAATCTGTTTAGTATACTGCAAGTCAAGAGCAGAAAATTCAACAGAATCAAGAATAGCGTTAATCCTACTATCATCAAAAAACTTTGTCAAAACAAGCCCAAAACCAATGACCAAAAAAGTCAAAACAAAAGCCACAAAATAACGATTCACCACTTATAATCACTCCTATTAACTTCTTTGAAAAAACTCACCAAATAAACTAAAGAAATAAAAAAACTATACAAGAAAAGAAAAAAAAACACATGAGGTACCTTAGAAACACTAAAATCATGGTTTTTCACAATCTTATGAGCAATGTAAACAACAAAAGAATAAAAAAGCAAAGTCAAAAAATAAAGAAAAAAGCTTGAATTAAAGCCAATTGGAGAAGAAACAATACCAAAAAAGTCGCCGCCAAAACCAAGCCACGAAAACAAAAAAGAAAAATAATTAAACAAATTATCAATGTTAGAAGCAAAAATCACAATTAAAACCAAAATAGTTAAAAACTCAGTCACAATAGAAAAAGGAAAAACAAAAACACCAAAGTCCCCAAACTTAGGATTAAAAATCATTTGAGAATACTTTGCACTATTAAAAAACTTGCCCCTATACCACCTTAACCTCTGCTTGAAAAGTTTACTAAAAGAATCAGGAACCTCGGTAAAAATTTGAGCATCAATACAAGCAACAATCCTATAATTATAATAACGCAAACGCATAGCAATTTCCATGTCTTCACTAATATTATTTTCATCAAAACCACCTACTTTAACCAAAACAGATTTACGATAAATGCTTATAGAACCAGAAGTAAAAAACATACTGTTTAATTCAGAAAAAACACTTTGAAAAAAAGCAAAAGCAACCAAGTATTCTATTTCCTGCAAGTACTGCAAAAAACCATTTTTATTAGAGACACGCACCAAACCAGTTACAGCACCAACATCCTTAGAATCAAACAAAGCAACCATTTTCTCCAAAGCGTCAGGAGCAGGAAAAGTATCAGAGTCAATAGTAGCAACTATTTCGCCTTTAGCGACTTTCAAGCCAGTGTTCAAAGCAGCTGCTTTTCCCGAATTATTTTTCTTAGCAATAACCTTAATACCCTTTATTTTACGCAATAATTGTAAAGAATTGTCAACAGAACCATCATCAACAACAATAATTTCTTTTTTCCCAGAATAACGCAAAGCCTTCAAAGACTCAATGCACTTAACCAAAGTTCTTGAACCATTATAGTTAGGAACAATAATAGAAACAAAAGGAAAATCCTTTGGAAGAGGCTTACTAACTTTATTAGGCATTGAAAAGTAAGTTACGAGAAAAACAAAGTTGCCGAAAAGCAAAATAACATTAAACAAAACCAACAACCAATAAACTGAAAAAAAGCGCAAAACAAAGTAAATGAAAGCAATCAAAAAAACAAAAATAACAATAGTCCTTAACCTTATAGCCATGAAAAAAAACCTCAAAGTCTGTCAACCAAAAAATTCACAGTCCCAATCAATTGAGCGGCATCAGAATAAATAGCCTCAGCAACGACAAAACAAACACTGCTGAAAGACTCGAAAGAATTAGGAAAGACCTCAACACGAGAACCAGAAAGCATGACCAAACTTTTACTATTATTAGCATTAGGTAAAGAAACGTATAATAAAGGCATAGTAGAGTCGGAAAACATTTTAGAACATTCAACAAGATCAATAACATCATTTCTCTTAGGATCGCCAAAGTTAGAACTACAAGACACAACAGAACCTTTTTCATCCAAGACCCTAGCCAACAAAGTCACTTTATGGCCCTTAGCAACAAAAATAGTAGTAAAAAGCGTGACAGCATCAGTAGAATACTGGTTTTGAGAGCCCAAAGGCACGAAATCAACAGCCAACAATATGTTATTAGAAGCCCTTAACCTGTCAAGCACAACAGAAGGCTCGTCAGTATTAGAGACAAAAGAAACACCATTTCTCTCAACAACATGCTTATAAGTAGAAAAATCATAGTTAAAGTAAACATAACTACCGAGTATTATTATCAAAACCAAAAGCACAGCACCAAAATAAAAATAAAAATCATTAGAGTTCATAAAAAAGACTCCCCACAACAACTTTAAAAAATAAAATGGCTTAAAAACACCACAAAAAAACGTGAAAACAAGTTAGAAAAAAATGCCTGTAATGAATTCAAGTAAAAACCTGCAAAAATAAGAAAAAAAAATAATATAAAAGCCCTGCAAAACTTTAAACGAACAAACAAATACCTCAAAAGCAGTTAAAAGCAATTCCTACAAAAAAAACCAAAAAAGAGAAAAAGAATGAGTTACCCTCTTGGGCAAAAAAAATTAAGAAAAGAAAGTAGCTTTTAAGCTACTTCCCACTTGTCAATTTCGTCTATGAGCTCTTGGACAGCCCTGCCAGTATCCTCTGCTGTATAACCAGCAACGTAAATGTTGCCAGAAACAGAGTCAACTTCAGCAACTCTGTCGCCTGCCTTAGTCAACCTGTCAGCGAGCTTTGAAGCAAGCTTGTTGACCATGTGGCCACCAACTACAATGTTGGTTCCGCTCAAACTTGGGTCCGTATCAACGTAGACCAAAGGCCTTCTAATTGCGACAGGCGAAACGTACTTGTCAGGAGTTGCCTTACAAACAGCAGCTCCGCCAGTTCCTCCGCTCAAATCGCACTTACCGCCGTTCACAGCCTTGAGAATAACCTTTGTACCTGAAGAAGTTGACTTCTCTTCATTCAACTTCAAGGTCAAGTTTTCTCCGCCGGAAACTTCGCGAGTAACCTCGCTGCCGTAGAACACTACCTCAACTTTCTCAGCGTTCTGTGGCATACTGACGTAAACTGCAGTATCGCCATCAACCCAAATCTTGCTTCCGTTGTCAGTCCAAGCAGCTTTAATATCTGTGGAATCCGTGCCATTTCTAATTGTTATGCTTGGAGTTCCAAGATACTTTGCGGCTGCTGAGTAACTTGACAAGTTGTCTATTGGGAATGGTCCCAAAGGAGAACCGTCTTTGGTGTCAATGTAGACATTGACATCAGCATCATTTGTAGCTGCTGCTGGATTTACAACAAACTCAGCAACAAAGTATGCGTCTGAAGCTGAGTAAACTGGTGCATTATTGAAATCAGTTAATTTTGGCACGTAGTGGCCATATTGAACGGCAGTGCCGTTTGTTGCTGTTTGTGAAGTTGCTGTTCCTGCAGCGAATGACCCAGGTATACCAGCCACTTCAGTATAAGAAGAGTCGTTTGGCACTGTTGTTCCAAGGAACCTTATTGCATGATTGTTTTGGATTACATCGCCTTGGCCTGCACCAAAGTCATCAGCATCCAGCAACAACCAAAGGTCGTTGGTATTGTATTGGGCAGCATAATAGACTCTTCTATCAGCACTATTTCCGTAAAGCCCAATTGTCACACCGCTATTACCATCAAAGGTTGAGTTATTACTCAACAACAATCTTCCGTAAGAACCTTTAGTGGCGTAAGTTCCGCCAGCAAAGGCATTATAGATGGCAATAGCGCCGTTCTTGGCTGATGCATCATCATTTACATTACCGTAGAAGAATTCTACAGCAGTGTCAACGGCAACAACCATTTTGTTGCCATCTTCGCCAGTGTTTGCATCGTTTATTTTGAAAGTAACACCGTCGACGGTAATAGTATCATTATCACTTAATTCTGCACCGTTAGACTTGGCAAACGTCCCAACACCAGCAACTACTATGTTTGCATCTGGCCCATCAGTCAATATAGTCCAAACTCTACCATTAACAGTGTCACCAGAAGCGATTTTTACTTCTACGTCATTAGTTGCTGCTTTACTATCACCAAAGTCATAGAACACTGAAATGTCCTTTCCTTCAAATTGGAATGAACCGTTAGTGTCGTTAACTTTGATGTAGAATGGTATGTATCTTCTACCATCATCATCAGCATAGAAAGTCAAACCGCCGTTAGTTCCTGAAGGCAAATTTTCAATACCTTTACCGATTTTTACTTCTGTTCTTTCTTCATCGCCTTCAAATCCAAGCAATTCAACTTTGACATAGCCTTTTCCTATAGTACCATCAGGCCAATATTGTCCAAACAAAGCAGCACTACCAGTTTTGCCTGTCAAAGACTGACCTGCCCTTGTAGGATACAAAGGACCTTGATCAAAGCCTGATTTTTCTTCATCCCACTCTTCAGCAGAGTTGGAGATCGTAATTGAGTACAAGGCATTAGCGTCTCCAGAAGCAACGCCGATTCTTGCTATGTATGGATTAGAACCAGTGTGAGTGCTACTATAAGGGAATACTTTATTATCATATATTTCAATTGTGTTTGTTCCCTTGGTTACTTCCACATAGCCAACACCTGTTGTTGCTCCTGTTGCAATCGTGTCAATATAAAGATTGCTTGCTAAAGCTTCGCTTTGAGAACGATCTTTGAAAACATCTTTGAGGTTTTCACCTGAAGAAACTGTTCTCGTGTCAACCACGTTATCTTCACTGTCAAGCAATTTGAAAGTTGCTTGGTAAGAAGTTGTAGCTGCACCTGTAGAAACAATTTGTTCAACCTTTACTTTCATTTCCTTACCTTTGAATTCACCATCACCAATCAAGCCTTCAATAACATCTCCTTCTTTGTAAGACTCTCTTGCACTTGACTTGACGAGCTTCAAATACTTTTGAGAACCTAAGTTAGCTTCGCTAAGTTCGTATTTTTCGCCGAACAAAACCAATTGAACAGCATCGTCTGAGCCATCAGTAAAGGAAGTTGAACCTAAGTCGAGGCCGCTGGCTGATGAGCCTAAGGTAACTTGGTAAGTGAAATCTCCACTACCTATTTTTGCTATAAGGTCTTTTATGTCAGAGTCTTGATCAAACCTGACATCAACATTGGCACCAACTTTTTCTTGAACTGTCAAATTTGTGACAGCGTTTTTTTGGTCACCATTATTGACTTTCTGCCTCAAAGACTCATTAAACAAATGAGGTAGAGTTGCATTAGTTAGAGCGTTTGAATCGTTAGTGCCGTCTAATGCCCTAAAAATTTCTTTTACACCACTATTAGAACTCATACTCACAGAATCTCTCTTTGTTGAACCGCCGATTCTTACGGTTCCGCCTACTGTTACGTCGACTGTTAAGTCTGAAAGGTCTAAGTTTGCAGTAGGTGTTTCACCGGTTTGTGTTGTTGCTGAAACGTTTACTGTTCTTGTAGTAACTGCTTTTTCAGCAATTTTGGCAGCAAGGTTTCCTGCCCAAACACCGTCTGAAACAGCGGCTTTTGAGCCAACAACTATGTTTACTTTAGGAGCGCCATCGCTACCGTAAATATCGCTTTTTTGCACTGCTATTGCAGAAACTATTGGAGCAACAGCTGTACCGAGCAAAGCTGCACCAGTAGCAACTGCAGCTAATTTCTTTATATTGAGTGCGTTCATTTTTGTTTCACCTCACTTCACTCACAATGAAAATACATTCCCTCTTGCCACTGCTGGCAAGGTGAATGAACTTTATTATCTTCACACTCACTTTGTTTAAATAGGTTTCGGTTTAGGGTTTCAAAACCCGAAAAAAAGGCAAAAAAAGCCATAATTTTTAAGGCTAAATACGAAAAAGAATAAGGCAATAAACGAAAACTTGGTTTGACAAGAAAAGTAAAAAACATAAAATCAAATAAAAAACCAACTAAAAAAATAAAAAAGTATCGTCAAAGAACGAATTTTGAGGTTTGTTTAAGTGAAGAAGAAGTAAAGAACTATAATAAGAACTATATATACTCTATATACTCTCTAACTATTGCCTAATTCCTAAAGCACGTTATTAGCTTTGAAAGACTAATCTTTTGGTTGATAAAGTGATTTTGCGAAGTCTTCAAGTTCTTCTTTTGCAATGTACTTTAGCATTGCTTCGTTGTAAGATTGAATCATTTCAGCCATGTACATTAAGGCGTCTTGTAAGTCGTCCATTGCAATGACTATTTTGTTGGGTTTTATTACTTCAACGGAAGTAGGACCATAAAAGTACATGAAATAAATGATTTTAGTAAAGTCTTTGATACTGAAGTTTACTTCAAGATAGGAACTGAAATGCACTCCTGATTGCAATGGTTTTGCCTTGAAAATGTCATAAATAGTAAAGTCTTTTTCAGCCCTCAACTTCGACTCTATTTCACTCATGTTCTTGAACAAAAAAGTTTCTTCAACAGCCTTGAACTCAATAATTGCTTTGAGCCTCAACTCAAAAGGGTCTTTTTCACTAATTTCTTTTCTCGCCTTAACACGCTCCAAGATTTCAGGAGCCAAAAAATACTTTTGAGGATAGCCTTCAACTTTTACCAAACCGAGTTTGAGCATTTCTTTAAGAGCAGAATTCACTTCAGCAATAGAAACCCCTAAAAGCCTTGAAATTTCTTCAGGCGACTTTGGAGAACTAACTAACTGAAAACCAATTTTTTTCTGCAACAAAGAAAGCCTATGCATAACAAAAATACGAAGAAAAACTTTATATAATAGCTCGGAATTTGAAAAAAAAGTCTTACAAAAAAGTTGGGCTCTGTAGAAATGACTTTTAAATCAAACAAAAGTTACAAAAAATTGACTTTGTCTATCAAAACAAGCTAACGACTTTAAAAAAGCAAAAATGAGTTCTACAAAGCAAAAAAGTTGAAAAACAATTTATTTTAAAAAAGACAAAATTTTCTTTTGAGGAGCGTTGTCTGGACAATGAGACTCAAACTTTAATTCAGCACTAACCTTGTTAAACTCTTCTTCAGACCTACAAACAATAGGCTTTCCATATTTGCCACCGCCGCCTGGCAAATAAATTACAAAACCTTTTCTAAAAGCAACAATGAATTCACCAACAATGCCCTCAGCAATCAACTCTGACTCATTAACTTCGGTCAAAATTTTTATTTCATTGCCAAACAACTCAACGAGCTCAAACCACTTAGAATTAACAGCTTTAGTATTAACTCCTTTGACAGCCAAAGCTGACTGAATTATTTCAAGCAAAGGAAGAATGTGCAAATAATCAGGCCTAAAATTAGGGTGAACACCTTCAGCAGTGTTTTTCAACAACATTATTCTATCTCTGACACCACGCTTTATGTCATGCCCACACTTAGAGCACTTCCAATTCAAAGCAACGGCATCAGCCAAGGAATACTTCAAAAAACAATTAGAACAAGCAGTGCAATGATACTTGCCTTCCTTAGGATCAAGGCCTACGTTCAAAGTAATTAGCTTATCTTCACGCTCACAAAAAGCCCTCTTCAAATTATTGAAATCAGGCTTATGCATTTTAATTTTAACAAACTCTCTTCCAAGACGATTAGGCCAAGGGCTATGAGCATCACTTGAAGTCAAAAAAGAATAAGCATGATTTTCAGAAATTAGGTCAGCAAGAAAAGTGTCAGCGCTCAAACCAAGTTCAATAAAATACAACTTATCACTCATGACACCATAAGCGGACTTTAAAGAATCGTAAAAAGCATAAATGCCGGTGTAAGGCGTGAAAGAATGAGCAGGCCCAAAAACGCCACCAACATCACAAACATTCTCAGCAATCTTTTCAGGAGAAAGTTTCACAAAAGGCCTGCCACACAAAGCACAATCAAGATTACCAAAAGGCAAAAGTCTTTGTCTTAACTCTAAAGCAGACTCAAGAGAAGGCAAATAAAAAAGATGATGAATTCCATCCTTATCCTCAAGCTCACCACCAACAATAAAATAACAATTACCATTCTTATCAGCATAAACACCATTGCTTTCCTCAACAACGTTTTCACGCACATGAGAAAACCAACGCTTGTGCAAAATGTCGCCAGTAGAAAGAACATCAAGACCTTTCAACTTTGCCTGTTGAGACAAAACAGGCAACTCCATGCTCTTACTAACACCGCCGGCAAATTTACCATGAAGCTGCAAATCCAAACAATACTCACGCATAAAATAAGAAAAACAGAAGATTAAATAAAAAGAACATTCCAAAAAAAATTATTTTTTAAACTCGAGCCTGTAAAACTCCAAAGGAGAATGAACAGGACAATTGGCAACACAAAGACCATAAGAACGCATCTTATCACAAGCAGGACAAGAATAAGACTTGCCGGAAATTTTAGAGTTTGAAATTCTCTCAACCTGATAACGAGTTATCTTCTCATTAAAATTAGGCGCCTTTCTAAAAGCATCAACAATTTTCTCAACAGGCATGCCAATAGAATTCAAAAAAGTAGCCAAAGAAAAACGCGCCATGTGAGAAACGTTAGAACCAGACAACAAATCATTGTAAATCTTAGCCATGCAAGGAGGAAAAGCTTCTGACTTTACAGGACCAAAAGCAACACTTTCAAAAGAAACAAAGCTTTTTGAAAAAGCATCTCTAATTACCTTTGCAGAGTCAAGAATTTTAACATCAACCTT
The DNA here is from genome assembly GCA_038895675.1 of Candidatus Iainarchaeum sp. Classification (GTDB taxonomy): domain Archaea; phylum Iainarchaeota; class Iainarchaeia; order Iainarchaeales; family Iainarchaeaceae; genus CABMIU01. The sequence goes on along the minus strand of JAWANB010000025.1, from coordinate 2,707 downwards.
AGAAGGCTTAGCTAAAGAAGACTCTACTTCAGAAACCGCAATGTCAGAAACAAGCCTCGCAAAACCACGCTTTGAAAAATAAACAAAACCATTAACCAAAACTTGGTTCACAAGTTTAGACTCAACATTAGAATGCTCAACACGCAAAAAATCAACCAAAGAAACTACAGCAAAAAAATTTTGCAAAGAACCTTTGTCAGCAGGCAAAAAATTAATTTTCAATTCTAAAGCCAAACCAAAAAGTTCCTTATCGTCAGCTTCGGAAAGAGAAGAAAAAAAGTAATCAGAAAGAAACTGCAAATACTTCCTCTTAACCTCAAACTTGTCAACAACAGCAACAAGAACCTTTGACAAAGGAAAAGCAAGAATTTCAACTAGCAAAGAATCCCTATCTTTCCTAACTTGAGGCTCGTAATTAGCACCACTAATAGCCAATTTAACCAAAGCCTCAGCCCTCTTAAGAGGCTTTTCTGGAACATCATCCAAAGAAATCTTAGAACTCAAAATAATTTTTTTACCCAACTCTGAAAAAGGATACTTTAAAGCAAAAACCAAGTCATCACTACTAAAATTCATAAAAAAAATACAAACAAAACAAACAAAAAATTAACACAAAAAAACAAAACACAAAAAAATACTTACAAACCAAAAAATGGCAAAAATAAACAAAAAAAAGCCACAAAAAATTAAACGCCTAAAAAAACACAACTTAAAAAACCAAAAAAAACTAATTAAAAAAAATCTAATAGTAAAAAAAACGACTGACTAAAAACCAACAAAAACAAACAGACAAAAAAATCATAACAACATGTGAGCCAAATAGAAAGTAATGCTGCTTGGACCTATCTTATAAGAAATTTTCATAGGAGCCTCGCTCTTAAAAGCAATAGAAATAACAGAATCAGCGTCAGAACTCCTAACAATATTTTGTAAATAACTCAAAGAATACTTTGAAACAGACTCTGCCTTTGACTTAACTTTAATAAACTTAGAATGCAAAGAACTCAAATTCATAGAACCAGAATCGCCTTTAGACTCAAGAAAAAACTTTTCACCCTTGACTCTAAAAACAACGCCAGAACCAAAAACAGAAGCGTCCTTCAAAGCCTCTTTCAAAAGCCTTGCAGAAATTTCAATAAAAGAATCATAATTTTCTTGAGGAAGCTTTTGCTCTTCATCAGAAACATCAATCAAAGGAATCCTAAAAGAACGCTCAAGCTCATTCTTAAAAGTAATAACAATCTCAGACTCGGACAAGGAAATTATTGCAACATCATTAGGCATGGCTCTATTGAAAACTTTCTCCAACTCGGAAATATTCAAACCAACAAAAGCAGGCTCTATAGAAAACTTGTCAAAAGCCGACTTGTCAACAAAATAATCAACCAACAAAATTTGACTCGGATCAATAGACCTAAAATGAATACCTTTTTCATTAAACCTAAAATTACCCTCAGGAATAAAAGGCGAAATAGCTTCAATGCTGGACTTAAAAAAACCAACATTCTTGAGCTCTATCATAAAACAAAACAATAAAGGTAATGGTTTAAATCCTTTGTCTCAACAATAAAAAACATGAAAATACACTTAGGCTCAGACCACGCAGGCTACAAAACAAAAGAATACTTGAAAAAAAAATTAGAAAAAACAAAAAACATAATAATAGACCACGGCACTTTTGAACAGAACCAAAGCGACTACCCTGATTACGCAAAAAAAGTAGCTGAAGAAGTAACAAAAGACAAAAAAAGTATAGGCGTGCTTATTTGCGGAACAGGAATAGGAATGAGCATAACAGCAAACAAAATAAAAGGAATAAGAGCAGCAAACCCTTTCAACGAATACACGGCAAAACTAGCAAGAGAACACAACAACGCAAACATAATATGCTTAGGAGGAAGAACATACTCAAAAAGAAGAGCAGAAAAAATACTTGAAGCATTCCTAAAAGCAAAACCAAGCAAAGAAAAAAGACACAAAAAAAGAATAAAAAAAATAGAAAAAATAGAAGAACAACAATAGAAAATGCAGCAAATCTAAAAAAAAACACGAAATAAAAAAAAAGCAAAAAAATTATTGAGAATCTTCAATGCGCGGAGCAAGGAAATAACGCAAAGTAGCACCACCAAAAGAATAAGATACTTCAATAGGAGCATCTGACTTTAATTTCAAAACAACTTCAGTGTCAGAAGAAGCTGCCTTGAAAAAGTTTGTTAAATAATCCAAAGGAAACATCGCCTTACAATTACTTTTAGCAGAAAGAGAAATCAAACTATGCTCTTCTACAGAATAAGAATTCTCAACATTACCCTTGCTTGAATTAGCACTAACAACAAAACAACCATCAACAACCGAAAGAACAACGTGAGTAGAAACAAGAGAAACATCCTTCAAACAATCCTGCAAAAGACCAGCATTCATTTTCAACTCAGCATCAAAGTCAATTTTAGGAACAGGTATTTCCTGAGAAGCAAGATCTAATAAAGGAACTACAAAACTCCTCTTTGCCACACCACTAAAAACAATGGAAAACTTTGAATCTGCAGACAAAGAAATCTCGACAACATCATTAGCCTTAGCCCTCGAAAAAACCTGATTCAAATAATTCAAATCAACACCCAACCTTAAAGGTTGAGGCAATTCAAAAACCTTGAAAGAAGAATTAGGCAAAGAAAAATCAACCAACGAAACCTGAGAAGGGTCAGTG
>JAWANB010000024.1:0-14921 GCA_038895675.1 Candidatus Iainarchaeum sp. | reverse complement strand
AATAAGCTAAATGAAATGCCTTATTCTTACGTTGATGGTGCAATGTTTAGGCAGGCAATAGAGAGTTATGAAAATATTCAGGATATAGAAAAGGAAAAAGAAAGAATAATAAAACAACTTGAGGCTATTAAAGCCGCTTGTGATGTTCTTATTCTTGAGGTTGACAGAAAGTTTGTAAAGTGAGCTTTTTTTAAGCTCACTAAAAAATCTTTTTTCTGTCAAATTTTTTTTAAGTTTGTTAAATGGTCTAATTTTTATTTTTTTTTAACATTTTTTTTGTTGTGATTGTTTTGCGTATAGCTTATTTTTTTCCAAGGCTTAAAGAAGTTGCAATTAAGGTTGGTTTAAAAGCTATTAAAGCCGGCTTTAAAAAGTGGCCTCCTAAAGTTCAAAAAAGCGAGAGCTTGACTTTGCCAGCTAAAAAATCTTTTAGTCATTTGTTTCCAAAGTTTAGTGGTGTTAGTGGTAAAGCTTCTTTGCTTTTTGAAAGGCAATTTTCTGATTTGGCAGTCATTGGTTGTATTGATTATTTAAGAAGAGGTAAAAAAATAAATTATGATAAGTTGAGGTCTAATAAAGTTTTTTTGAGATTGGCTTATAGAAGAGCTTTGGGTTCTTTTGTTGGTTTTGATTTTGATAGAGCTATTTTCACTTCTCTTGCTTTTGGGCATTATAATAGCTTGGTAGAAAAATTAGGGTCTTCTAAACATTCTAAGTATAAGTTGGGTAAAGATAAAAAATTAAACAAAAAAGAATTTTTTTATATTACTTCAATTTATTTCCATTTTATGGATTATCTTTTCGGGTATTTTGATGAATATCTTGCGCAAAATTGAGTTAAAATACAAATTGAATAATTGTGTTAAAATAGCAAAAGGTTGGACTTCGGAAGTTTTTGTTTGTTATTTAGGTGATAAGAAAGTTGCTATGAAGCTTCTTCGGCAAAAATCAAATAGGAAAAACATGGTTTTAAGGGAATGTGAAAATTTGGCTTTAGCTAATTCTGTTGGTGTTGGTCCGAAATTGTTTTTTTCTGATTATGAACTTGGTTTTGTTTGCATGGAGTATATTAGTGGTGTTAAGTTTTGTGATTGGCTTTGTTCTTGCAATAATAAACTTGTTTTAATGGGTTTTATTAAAGAACTTTTTAGGCAAGCCAAAGAACTTGACAGAATTGGCCTTGACCATGGTCAATTAGCTGGTGCTGGTAAAAATATTATTGTTAGAGATAATTTGCCTGTAATAATTGATTTTGAAAAGGCTTCTACTAAAAGAAAAGTGCATAACTTGAAAGTTCTCGAGTCTTTCTTGTTTAAAAGTAAAAATTCAAGTATTACTAAGAAAGTTTTAGAGTTGTGCAATCCAAGAGATTTTATGGAATAGTTTTTAATAGATTTTAGTTGTTTTTATTTTTATGGCTTGTTTTTTGGTGCCGCTTTCTTTTGGCTTGGTTTTGTTTTTTGTTAGAAAAAAATTTCCTGCTTGGTTGCATGTTGATTGGTTTTTGGCAATGGTTTTTGGCGGTTCTTTTGTTCTTGGCGTAGAGCATTTTGTAAATGGTGAAATTGTTCCTTTTTTTCCTTTTTTGTCTGCTTTGAAAAGTGCAGAAGAAACTAATGTGATGTTAAATGAAATGTTGTTTGTTGGTTTTCCTATGTTTTTTGTAGTTCTTATTGTTTGGCTTTTTTTGGTTTTTGTTTATAAATATTTTTTAGCTAAAAGTTCTTGTTTTAGTTTGAGGTTTTTTGGTTATATTCCTCTTATGTTTTTAGGGGCTTTTTTGATGTTTTTTGTTGACTATTTGTTGGCTTGAATTTTTTTTTATTCTTCTTTTATTTTTAGTACTTTTTTAGGCAAAATTAGTTTTGAGTATAATTCGCTTTCTATTTTGTCTATGCTTGGACTATTTATGTTGAATTGTTTTGTTGTGTCTTTTATTGTGCTTATCATGACTTCTAAGTTTTCTATGTTGCCTTTGCTTTTTGTTTTTAGTTTTTGTATGAACTCTTCTACTTGTTTTACGTCTGTATGAATTGATATTAGCGCGTTTGTTTTTTTGCTTGCTATTTCTGTTTCTATTTCTATTATAACGTTTGGGCTTTTTTTTGTGAATTCTTTTAGTTCTATTATTTCGTTTTGTTTTGAGTAGTCTTTCCAAGAGAATAGTGTTAATGCTTGTATTTCTAAACCTATTTTTTTGAAGTCTATTATTGGATAATATCCTAAAATTATTCCCTTTTCTTCTAACTTTTTTCTTATTATTGCTATGCTTGGCCTTGAAGTCTTTAGTCTTCTTGCTATCTCTTGGTCAGAAACACGCCCTTCTTTTAGTATTTCTAAAAGGGTTTGCAATTCTCTTTTTGTCATTTTTTCCATATACTAATATTCTTTTAGTATGTTTTAATTTTTAAAATAATACTTTTCGGAATATTTTTTTTGTAGTCTTTTGAATAAAGTTTTTATTTGTTTGCGCTTTATTATTTATTTGTAGTGGTGGAGTGAATAAGAAACAAAAGGGGAGTAATTGGTTGTTGGTGTTTTGAGGCCAGGAGCTTTTGCTTTTGGCCTCGTTTCATAATAATGCTTTATGGAGGTGATTTTTATGAGGAGAACTATTTTGGATGAGATTAGGGAAATGCAATCAAGAATGGATGAGCTTTTTGAGGAATTTTTTAGGAGTGAGCCTTTCGCTAGTAGACGTCTTTTAGGTTATTCTAACTTGCCTGTTGAACATGATTTTAATACGCCTTTGGCTGACTTTTGGGAAACTGATAAGGACTTTAGGGCTGAATTAGATTTGCCTGGTGTAAGCAAAGGTGATGTTAAGGTTAATGTTAGCAAGGGCTTGTTAGAGGTTAAGGCTGAGAAGAAGCATGAAGAGAAAAAGGATGTTAAAGGAGTTCATCATTATGAAAGGTCTTACTCGGGCTTTTATAGGAGTTTTTCTTTGCCTCAAAACGCTGACATTGACAAGGTTGATGCCAAGTTGGAGAATGGCGTTTTGAAAATAGTTATTCCAAAGAAAGAGTTGCCTGAGTTTAAGACTAAGCAAATAGAGGTAAAGTAAAGTTTGGAATTTGAGAGGTTTTTCTCTCTTTTTCTTTTTTTTAGGAGGTGTTTTGATGAAGGTTGTTCCTGTTGGGGAGCGTGTTTTAGTTAAGGTTCTTGAGGCTGAAGAAAAGACTGCCGGTGGCATTTATTTGCCTGAAAGTGAAAAAGGTAAAAGTCATAAAGGCGTTGTTGAAGCCGTTGGGAATTTGAAGGACGTTAAATTGGATGTTGGCGATGTCGTTTTTTTTGAATCTTATGCTGGCTCTGATTTGAACGTTGAAGGTAAAAAGTACAAGCTTTTGAATGTAAAGGATGTTTTGGCTAAGGTTGAAAGGGAGTGATGTGCATGGCTAAGGAAATTATTTTTAATGAAGAAGCTCGTAGAACTATTTTTGCGGGTGTCAATAAATTAGCTGATACTGTTAAAGTTACTTTGGGTCCTCAAGGTAAAACAGTTGTGCTTGAGAAAACTTATGGTTCCCCGACAATAATTAATGATGGTGTCACTATTGCTAAAGAAATCGAGCTTGAAGATCCTTTAGAGAATATTGGTGCTCAATTGATAAAGGAAGTTGCTTCTAAGACTCAAGACATTTCTGGAGATGGGACAACAACTGCTGTTGTTTTGGCTCAAGCGATGATTGCTAACGGCTTAAAGTATATTGAAGCTGGAGCTAATCCTACTGAAGTTAAAAAAGGTATTGAAAAGGCAGTGCAAGTAGTTTCAGATGAATTAAAGAGAATGAGCGTAAAAGTTGATGACGGTACTAAGATAAGACAAGTTGCCACCATTTCTGCTAATAATGATGAAGAAATAGGCAAACTTATTTCCGACGCTTTTGCTAAAGTCGGTAACGATGGTGTAATAACTGTTGAAGACAGCAAGTCTTATGACACGAGCCTTGAGGTCGTTGAAGGAATTCAATTTGATCAGGGCTTTGTGTCTCCTTACCTTGTTACTGACGCTGCAAAAAAAGAGGCTATTTTGGAGGACGCAAGCATTTTGATTTGCGATTTCAAAATAGATTCTCTTGAAGACTTTATTCCTGTTCTTGAATTGACTGCTAAAAGTAGAAGGCCTTTGCTAATAATTGCCGAGGACCTTTCTGAAACTATTTTGCCTACAATAATTTTGAATAATCTTAAAGGCGTTTTCAAGATAGTTGCTGTCAAGGCTCCAGGCTATGGTGAAGAGCAAAAAGAAACTTTGGAGGATATTGCTGTAATGGTAAACGCTAATGTTATAAGCAAAGACAAAGGAATGGTTTTGTCAAAAGTCAAAGAATCTGACTTTGGTAGCGCAGAAAAAGTTAGAGTCGAGCAAGACAAAACCACTATTTATTCCAATGCTCAAAATGAAGCCAAGAGAAAAGCAAGAATAGAGTTAATTAAAAAGCAAATAAGTTTAGAAGATTCAGATTACAAAAGGGAAAGATTACAAAAGAGGCTTGCAAGACTCACAGGCGGCATAGCAGTAATTAATGTTGGTGCAGCCACTGAAACTGAATTAGAAGAAAAGAAAGCAAGGTTTGACGACGCCTTACATGCTACAAAGGCAGCTATAGAAGAAGGCGTAATTCCTGGTGGAGGAATAAGCCTTTTAAGGTCAATTCCAAAGATTGACACGATACCGTTTGATAACGAAGACCAAAAGTTAGGTGCTGAAATAGTGAAAAAAGCTTTGGAAGCACCTTTAAAGCAAATAGCAACAAATTGTGGAAAAGATGGGGCTGTAATACTTGAAAGAGTGAGAGCTGAAAAACCAGGAGTAGGTTATAACGCAAAGACAGACAAGTTTGAGAACTTGGCTGAAGCAGGCGTTATTGACCCAACGAAAGTAACTAGAACTGCTTTGCAAAACGCTGCTTCAATAGCAGCCATGACATTAACAACCACTGCTGTTGTTGCAGAAAAGAAGAAAACAAAGCCAAAGCATGATCACAACAACTTTCCAGAAGAATAAATTAGCATAGTTTTATGAGCCAAAAACTTTTGGCTCTATTTTTCCATTTTTTTAGTTTTTAACATTAAAAAAAGTTTTTAGTTTTTGTTGGCTACAATTATCGTGTGGTTTTCATGGTAGTTTTGAAAGAAGGTTCTAAGGCTCCTGACTTTTCTTTACCAGACCAAGAAGGCAAAGTAAGGTCACTAAAAGATTACGTTGGAAAAAAATTGGCTGTTTACTTTTATCCTAAAGATGATACTCCTGGTTGCACTACTCAAGGTTGCAACATAAGAGACAATTATTCAAAACTAATTGAAAAGGGTATTAATGTGGTAGGCATAAGCAAGGATAATGTTGAGAGTCATAAAAAATTTGCTTCAAAATTCAAATTTAATTTTCCTATACTTTCTGACGAAAAAATGCAAGTCTTAAAGTCTTATGGTGTTTGGCAAGAAAAAAGTCTTTACGGCAAAACTTTTTTAGGAATCAAAAGAACAACTTTCTTAATTGACGAAAAAGGAGTAATAATTAAGATAATTGAAAAGCCTGACGTTGCAAACCATGCCAAAGAAATAGCAGAAGGCTTTGGTCTAAAAGTTTAAATTTGAAATAAACGAAATTCAATTAACACTCCAAACCATTTATAATTTTGCCTTACTAATATTAGAAGTGGTTTTTATGGCAAAGTTTAGAGTCGAACATCACAAAGAAATTTGTATTGGCTGTGGAGCTTGTGCAGCAATTGACCCTGAAGACTGGGAAATGGAAGGCGATAAATCTCACTTGAAAGGCTCTAACAAAGAAGGCATTTATGAAGTGAAAATAGTTGACGAAAACAAATTCAATCAAAACAAAGAAGCAGCGGATGCTTGTCCAGTGCCTTGTATTTTCGTCAAAAAGATAGATTAAAAAACGTTTTACGGATTTTCTTTCGTTAGGTGGTTTTAATGTCAAGGCTTGTAGTACATGAAGCAAAAGGACCCTTTGAAGTAAAACCAAACAAAACTTCTGTTTGGATTTGCATGTGTGGTTTGAGCAAAAACAAGCCTTTTTGCGATGGTTCTCATAAAAAAACCTTGAATGAAGAAGACGGAAAAAATTACGTTTATGCGGCAGACGGGACAAGAAAAGAAGTTGAATGAATGGTAAAACAATTTTTTTTTGAATGCAAAATATGCAAGTTAGTTTACACAAAAAAAGAACTTTCTCTGAAATGCGAAAATTGGTGCAAAAATCACAACTCTTGCAACTTGAAAATAACAAGGCATGCCGTGACTAAAAATTTGAAATAGTAAATACTACTATTGTAGCTTATTTTTAGTTTTTTTTTGTTACTTTGTTTTTCTATTTTGCTTTAAAATTTCCCACAATCGAAAAATTAAAATTTCTACTTCATGTGTTATTGAATGATTAAATTCCCACCCTCTTGTTTGTGTTAATTCTTTTATATTATTAATAATTCTTGTTGCTTGAGCTTTTTGTGTTCCTTTTAATTTCTCTAATTTTTGTTGTAATATTTTATTTGAATTTGGATTCTTTACCATTTGTACTTTTGTTCTTATTGCAGCAGCAGTCATTCCATGTGTGTAATGCATTCCCTGTCTTATTTTTCGTGGTACTGCTCGTTTTGTCATTTATTTCACCTTTTTTATAAATAGTTTTTTTTTGTTTATTAAATTTGCTGTTTTTGTATGGTTTTGTATACTCTCATGTTGTCGCTTTTTTTTATTTGTTCTATTAATTATTTTTTTTCTTTTTCAAGAATTCTCTGTATTTTATTTCTAAGTATTTTTCAGAGTCATTTGCATTCGATAAACTTAGAAAATTTATTAAAGTTTAAATTTTGGTTCATTGTGCGGCTCAGTTCGCCCATCTTTCGTCATCTCCAAAGGATCAGCGTCATCGTCAGTTCATCAACGCCGCACGTTAAAAACTATCTTGAGAATGTTTTTAAGATTTTTTAAGGAGTTCAAAATACTAACTCTTTCTGTTTCAAATCAATAGTTTGTTTAACTCTATTGAACTCTTGTTCGGTTAGTTCTACCAAATTGGGCGAGCCGCCATTCATTTTTTGAAGAAGGATCTTGCTTTCTAATGGTTTCGCAATCAAACCTTTTGTTGTAATTGCGATAGGCTTAAGTTTTACTTGGAACGGGTATTTTTTGACCCAACCATTAAATTCATTTTCAACTAATGCAGTGGCTTCAAAGAGACCAAAAACAAGACCTTGCCCAAAGTAGATTATTTTATCTCCCACTTGGATTTTGTCTCGTTCATGTTGAGATACAAAACCACAATATTCTTGTGTTCTATGAAATGATTCCCACGAATGGTTCACAAGCCAGAATCTCATAATTCTTCCTTCTTTGGCATTTACTTAGTTTTGTCATGTCATTTTAATTGTCAAATAATTTTGGAATATTAGTAGGTTTAGTGCTAAGTGCAGTATTGTTGGTGCTAAAACATTTTTTCCTGAAAAGTAGAAAACTATCCCAAATATGAGCCCGCTTGAAAAAACGCCTATAAAGTTTTTTGTTTGGTAGTGAACAATTGCAAAAAGCAAGGCCTGTATAAAGAATAATAACAATAGCATCCAAAGGCTATTTTTTTTGTTTTCATAAAATTTTTTAAGAAGGGCACCAAAGACGATTCCTCTAAATGTAATTTCTTCAACGAGAACTTGCACTGCAATTGAAAATGTCATTGCAATAGCTAAGACGTTTAGGTTTGGAATTAAAAAATAGTTTATGACAAATAGTATTAGTAATGGTAGGGCAAGTAAAGTGAAAGGCTTATCATTTGGGAAAGTCCAATTGAAAAGCCAGTCGTAGTTTTTGAATTTTTGTTTTTTGTAGTTTTGGTAATAGATTTCTATTGTCAACAGAAAAATACAGGTTGAAAGAATGACAATTGAAAGTTCGGTTGTAAATTCAAACATTTATTTGAAATTAGTATGTTGTTATTAAAAATTTTTGTGATATTTAGGTTCATTGTTTTTGTTAATTTTTGGTAGTTAATCAAGTAGTAAAAAATGTCGTGATTAAAATAAAACACAATGATTATATTATACATTCTTAATATATTTTAAAATCAAATTGTTTTTTGGAGGTGTATTAAATGTTAAGTAAGATTTTGTTTAGTGTTTTTGCCTTGTTTTTGCTTTTTGGTTTTGTTTTTGCTGAAGAGTCAGCAACTAAAGTTAATAATGATTCTGTTGCTAATTTTGACAATACTACTAATGTTCGTCCTGTAGCTGTTGTTTCTAATAACACTACTAGTGATTCTAAAAACCCAGTTCCTGTTACTAATCAAATAAGAGAAAGGGAAAGGGTTTTTGATAAACAAGGTTCTAGTGAAGAAGTTTTGGCTGTTTTGCCTGTTAAGGCAGTTGTTTCTGAGAGAGAAAGGTTAGAGGAAAGGAAGAGGCTTTTGGCTAATGCGACTGGTTTGAAATTGGCTCAGCAAGTAGTTGACGATTCTGCTTTAAGGAATAGTGTTGCTATTTCTTCTGAGGATTTTACGTTGTTAAAGGCTAAAATTGCGACTGCTAAAGCTGCTGAAAGGGAAAAATTAAAGGTTGAGTTGAGGGAAAAGGCAAGAAACTTGGTTTCAACTCAACTGAAGGCTAATCTTGAAAAGTTGAAAGTTCTTTCTTTGGACGATGAGACAAAAAAAGCTTTGGTTTCTTTGCTTGAGGAAAAGCTCAAGGCTTTAGAGTCTAATGACCTTGATGCTGATGATTTGGCGAAAATTTCAAAGGAAGCTAAGCAAAACTTGGAAAGAAACATGTTAAGAGTCAAGGCAAAGATTGGTCTTCAAACTCTTGAAAAGTATTCAAGGTTCATTGACAAGGCTGAAAGCTATTCGGCTTTGATTGGTAAAAAGATTGAGGTTTTGAAGGCCCAGGGTAAGGATACTTCAAAAGTAGAGGAAGCTAAGGAGAAGCTTGACCTTGACATAGTAAAAATTAAAGACGTCATGGCTAAGCTCAAGTTAGAATTTTCTAGTGCCGAGAGTAAGGAAGATTCTGTGAAAATAATGCAAAGAGCTCATTTGGCTTTGAGGCTTGCTCACTTTGAGGTTCAGAAAGACTTTATACTAATAAGGCTTTCTTTGATTGCCTTGAAGGAAATTTCTGAAAAAGGTTCTATTTCAACCGGAACTTCAGAGCAATTAAATCAAATTTATAATGAATCCGAAAACAATAAAGAGTTAGGCGAGGTAATGTCTTCTTTGAGTGAGGTAGAAGAGCCAAGCACTATTGAAGTAGTTGAAGGAGGTGAAGAGCAATGAAGGTTTTAATCGCTTTAGGAATTTTGTTGATTTTTTTGTTTGGTTGTAGTTCGCAAAACAAGGTACAGGTTGTGCCAAGTCCTACTGCAAGCCCTTCTCCTTCAGTAGAGGCTTTTGATGCTAAACAAATTGACAGTTCTATTAATGAAGTTGATAAAATAGATCAAGAATTGGCTCAGATAGAAAACGATTTGGTTGCGTCTGAAGAAATTAGTATTACTGAAATTGAAGAAAGCACTTTGAAGTAAAAGTGCTTTTTTCTTTTTTTTTGTTTTTTGGTTAGGTTTTTTTTGCAACTCTTGTTGGTTTTTTTTGCTTATTGTTTGTGTTTTGTTAGTATTTTTTTTTGTTTGTTTTTAAATTTCTTTTTGGAAATTATGTTAGGTTTTTCAAGTCGTTTTTTGTTTGTTAGTTGTTATTTTTTTGATTTTTCAGGCGTTTAATTTTTTGTCGTGTTTTTTTATTTTGTAAATTTTTCTTTCATGTATTCTTCTATTTTGTTTAGTGCTTCTTCTAAAATTTGTTCTTCTGGTAAAAATATTATTCTAAAGTGTTTTGTGCCTTCTTTTTGTCCAAAGCCTTCTCCGTGCACTGTTAGAACTCCTTTTTCTTTTGCCAAGTCTATCACAAAGTCTTTGTCTGATTCTATTTTCGTGTTTATTTTTGGGAAAGCGTAGAAGGCTCCTTTTGGTTTTGTGCAACTTATTTTTTCTATTTCGTTAAGTCTTTTGTATGTTATGTCTCTTCTTTTTTGTAGTATTGTAATCATTTCTTTTATATGGTCTTGTGGTCCTTTTAGTGCTGCTTCTATTGCAAATTGTATTGGCGAAGGTGGTGAAAGTCTTAATCTTGCTAGTTTTTTTATTGTTTCAAAGTATTCTTGCATTTGATTTAGAGGATCGTGTTTGTATAACCATCCTCCTCTAAAACCTGGTGCTAAATAGTTTTTTGAGATGCTTCCGTAGCTTATTATTGGAACGTCTTTTGATAGTGTTGCTATTGGAATAAATTTTTCTTCGTCGTAAATTATTTTGTCGTAAGTCTCGTCTGCTAATATTAATAAGTTGTTTGAGCCTGCTATGTCAATTACTTTTTTTAGCATGTTTTTTTTGAGTACTGAACCTGTGGGATTGTTGGGGTTTATTATTACTATTGCTTTTGTTTTTTCGTTGATATTTTTTTCTAAGCTTTCTAAATCTATTTCCCAGTCTTTTTCTTCTTCGAGGTAATATTCTTTTGCTTCTGCTTCTAAGAATGCAAGTTCTCCATTATACATTGAGTATCCTGGGCATGGAATCAAGCAATTTTCTTTTGGGTTGAATAGTGCTTGCATTGAAAGGATTATTGCTTCGCTTCCTCCTGTGAAAGTCATGGTGTCTTCTTTTGTGATTCCTTTGACTCCGTTTTTTTGTGCGTATTCTGCTACTGCTTGTCTTGCTTTTTCGTTTCCTAACGAGTCTGAATATTTTTCTCCGAGTTTTTGGTTTGAGTTAATGGCTTCCCATAAGTGTTTTGGCGTTCTAAAGCCAAAGGCTATTGGGTCACCTATATTCAGATAAATTACTTTTTTTCCTTGTTTTTCTATTTCTTTTGCTATTGGAACTAAGTCTCTTGTGGCGTGTTTTATTAGTGTTGCTCTTTTTGCCGGTTCAATTTTTTTTGTCACAATTATGATTTTTCTGATTGTGTTTAAAATTAGTTGTGTTTCCTGTTTTTAGGTTGGTTTTGTTAATGGTATTTCTATGAGTTTTTTTTCTGAGAGCGTTAGTACTATTTGGCTGTTTTCTAGTACTAAGACGTCATCTTCTATTCTTATTCCAAACTTTTTTGGTATGTAAACTCCTGGTTCTATTGTTATTATGTCTCCATTTTTTAATATTTCTCCTGGTTTTTTTGATAGTCTTGGTTTGTCGTGAATTTTTTTTGATAAGCCGTGGCCTAGGCCGTGCCCAAAGTATTTTGAGAGTTTTCCTAAAACTTTTTTAGCATGCTTGTAAATCAAGTTTCCGTCTGTGGCTTCTTTAACCATTTTGATTGTTTCTAAATTGGCTTTTAGTACTTTTGCGTAAATTTTCTTTTCTTTGTTGTTTGCTTTTCCAAAGTAAATCGTTCTAGTCATGTCTGAGCAGTAACCATTAACTTTTATGCCAAAGTCAATCACACAGAAGCCTTTTTTTATGATTGTTTTTGTTGGTTTGTGGTGCCAGTCTACGGCGTTCTTGCCTGTTGCTACGATTGTTGGAAATGATTTTTTTAATCCTAAAAACTCTATTTGTGAATTTATGAATTTGGCGATGTCTAATTCTGTTTTGAAAGAATTTTTTTTTGCTTCTTCTAAAAATTTTAGAAATATTTGGTCTGTGAATGCGCAAGCTCTGGTTATTGAAAATATTTTTTCGTTCATTAAACTTAAAAAACAAAAAAGGTTTTATAAGAGAATCATTTCAGTTTTAGAGTGTGGGCTTATGTTTTGTGATACTATCTCAAAAATAAAGTTTAAACTAAAGTATCCGAAGCTTTTATTATTGTTTTTGAGTTTTGTTTTTGCTTATTTTATTTTGGCTGATAATTTTTTTGAACCTTTTATTAAGCCTTTGTTGGATTTGAATTATTTTGGCGCTTATCTTCTTGGAATGTTTTTTGCTTATGGTTTTACTTCTGCTCCTGCGACTGCTTTATTAATAAAACTTAGTAATGTGATAGGTGATTTTCCTACTGCGTTGTTAGGTGGTTTAGGTGCTTTGTCTGCTGATTATTTAATATTTTCTTTTATAAGGCATTCTTTTATGGATGAGATTCAAAAGCTTTCTTCTGAAAGGATTTTTCAAGAAATTTATTCAAGATTTTCTAATAAGAAAATAGTTAGAACAATTATGCCTGTGTTTGGGGGTTTAATAATAGCTTCTCCTTTGCCTGATGAAATAGGGGTTGCTTTGTTGGCTTCTTCTCTTAATGTTTCTACTAAGTTTTTTGTTTTCATGTGTTTTGTTTTGAATACTTTGGGTATTTACTTTATTGTGTCGATTGTTTGACTTTTCAGATTAAAAAAATATTGGAGTTATGTTAGGTTATGAGTAGTGTGTTTAGCAAGTATAATAATCAGTTTATTATTAGGACTTCTCGTTTGGATTGGAATGATCAGAACGTGATACTTGATAGTAATTTGTTTAGGAATGTTGTTGGTGATTTAATTGCAAATTTAAAGGAAAAAAATTCGGAGTTTTTAGCGTTGTTGCCTGAGGCAAGTCAAGATGATCAAGTGTCGTTGTTGGTTAAAGCGTTAAAGTTGCTTTCAACTCAAAGGTTTGAAGAGGTAAAAGCTAAAAATCCTGATTTGGGTAAAATTTTTTCTAACCCTTATTTGCTTGATAGGTTTGTTGAAGAGCTTTATAATTATTGGCGTTCGCATGAAAGATACTTGGTTTGTTTTTCAGATTACGATAATGATTTGGACAAAAAGCCTTACAGGACTTTTAATGATACTATTGAAAGATTAAATAATTTGGTTAGGAAAATATATAGAGAAATTCAAGAGAACATTACTGGAGCTCATCCTGTAATTTATAGGCAGGTTCCTGCGGGTTTTAATATTGGGGTAATTGCAAAGAGAACACAAGTTAATTTGCCTAAGGGTTATGAGCATTTTTCTCAGATTCCGTTGATAAGGCAGGTTCTTTTAAATCCGCCTGTCATAGTTGAACCTTTGGTAAATAAGAGAAAAGGCGAGTTCAAGTTGACGAAAATTAATCCAATTGAAAATCTTGAGTTGAAAGAAAATGAGTGGCTTTGTTTTCCTGCTAAGGTTGGCAAGTTAGTGGTTTACATTTATTTTCATGACTCTTTTTTTGGCATGGCTATAACTTGTTCAAATATTTTTGAGTTGTGCAATGAGAGTGACTTGCAAAAAAAGCCTGACGCTATTTACTTTTATGGTTTACCTAAACATTTTATGGATAGGTTTTTGCCTGAAAAAACTGTTTACTTTATAGACGATAAAAACGACGTTGTTGTCGGGGCTATTCCGCAAGACAAGGATTTTGGTTATTTTGGTTATGTTAAGAAAATGGTTTTGACTTTGCATAATTCTATAATGATAAAGAGAGGGAAGTTGCCTGTTCATGGTGCCATGGTAAGATTGACTATGAAGACTGGTGAAAGTGCTAACGTGGTTTTAGTAGGTGATTCTGGTGCTGGTAAAAGCGAGTCAATTGAGGCTTTTAGGGTTTTAAGTGGTGATAAGCTTAGTGATTTGAAAATAATTTTTGATGACATGGGTTCTTTGTCAATAGAAGAAGGCAAGATCAAGGCTTATGGGACTGAAATAGGGGCTTTTGTTAGGATTGATGATTTGGATTCTGGCTACGTTTATGGTCAATTGGATAGGATGATAATAATGATTCCTCATAAAGAGCCGAACGCGAGAGTTGTTTTGCCTATAACTACTATGGAAGAAGTAAACAAAGGTTATGAAATTGATTATTTTCTTTATGCTAACAATTATCTTGAGCCTGAGAATAATAGGTTCATTAAAAAGTTTGATAGTTATGATGAAGCAATTAAAGTTTTTAGGGAAGGTAAGAGATTGGCAAAGAGTACTACTGACGAAATTGGTTTAACTAGCACTTATTTTGCAAACATTTTTGGGCCAGTGCAATTAAAGGAAGAGCATGAGAAGTTGGCAGAAACTTATTTCAAAAAAATGTTTGAGCAAAAAGTATTTGTTGGGGAGATTTTCACTCAATTAGGGAGAAAGGGTATGGAGCAAGAAGGTCCAAAGCAAGCTGCCATGGCACTTTTTGAACAAATCATGAGAAAAAAGTGACTTTGTTTTTAAAGTGTTTCGTAAAACTTTTGCATTAAAATTGCGTCTTCTTCAATGTTTGGGCTTTCTGAAACAACTACGCCTTTTGCGTCAAATTCTTTTAGTGTTTCAAGAACTGCTTTATAGTTCATGTCGCTTTTTTTTAGTTCTAAATGGTTTTTTTCTCCTTTCGGTCCATAGTCTATTCCTGACAAGTGTATGTGCATGTTTTTGATTGCTATTTTTCCAAGTTTTTTTTCAATTAAACTGAGTACTTCAAAAAACTCTTGTTTTGTATTGTACTTTCCGTTGGTTCTTGCGTGCAAGTGTGAGAAGTCTATTACTGGCAAAACTTGGTCTAATTCAGAGCTCAAGTCGCAAAGTTCTTCAACAGAACCAAATTGAGTTGGTTTTCCTGTTGTTTCTGGTCTTATCCATACTTTCAAGTTTAATTGTTTTACCTCTTCTATTATTTTTTCTAATTGGTCTTTTATGTTTTTGTAGGCTATTTCTTTAGAGTCTTTCAAGTAAAACCCAGGGTGAAAGCAGAGAGAGTATCCGCCGCAAAGGTCTAATATTTTTGCGCTTTGTAAAATTCTTGAGCGTGATGCTCCTTTTTTTGTTGGTTCTACTGCGTTCAAGTTTATGAAGTATGGTGCATGACAAGTCAAAACTATTTCTTCGGATTCTGCAGTTTTTTTTATTGTTGGTGCTTTTTCTTTTGTTATGAATATGCTTTGTACAAATTCAAGTTCCATCGCGCCTAAACCTAATTTTTTTGTTTGTTTTATGCCTGTTTCTGTGTCTCTTGGGTTAGTGCAAAGTGGTATT
>JAWANB010000023.1:10168-15078 GCA_038895675.1 Candidatus Iainarchaeum sp. | reverse complement strand
ATGTTTTTTGTTGCGGTCATTATGAAAGCGTCGCTTCCCGAGCCGGAGCCATAGCTAGTAATCAAGATTTTTTCATTTGGCTTGACTATGTCCAAAACAGAGGCAAGCCCTATCATTGAGGCTCCAGAATACGTGTTGCCTATGTAAGGCGTTAAAAGCCCTTGTTTTAGTTGTTCTTCTTTGAAGCCTAACATTTTTGCTGCTCTCAATGGAAATTTTCCGTTTGGTTGGTGAAAGACAACGTGCGCAAAGTCTTTTGGTTGTTGATTTGTTTTTTCCAATATTTTTTTTGTTGCATTAATAACGTGTTTGAAGTAAGCTGGTTCTCCAGTAAATCTGCCTGCGTGCCTTGGAAATTCTGCGTGTTGTCTTCTCCAAAAATCAGGCGTGTCTGTTGTAAAGGAGTATGTTTCGTTGATTTCTACTATTATTTCGTTCGGGTTTGTGCCTACTATAAACGCGGCTCCGCCAGAGCCAGCAGTAAATTCAAGCGCATCTCCAGGTCTTCCTTGGGCTGTGTCAGCTCCTATTGCTAATCCGTATCTTATCATTTTTGCTTTTGCCATGGCATAAACTATTTGTAATCCTGCAGTTCCAGCTTTACAAGCGAACTCTAAGTCTGCACACATATAATCATTACCTATACCTAATGCTTCTCCCACTATTGATGCGGTTGGCTTTACAGCGTAAGGATGCGATTCAGAGCCAACGTATATTGCGTCTATTTCTTCTCTATTTATTTGTGCTAATTTTATGGCAAGTCTTGCGGCTTCTATTGAAATCGTTGCTGTGTCCTCGTCAATGTTAGCAACTGCTTTTTCATAAATTCCCAAGCCTGTTGAAATTTTTTTTCCGTCTTTTTTCCAAACTCTTGCTATTTCTTCTGCTTTTATTCTTTTTTTTGGAATATAAGCTCCATAAGAAACTATGCCTATACTCATTTATATTCCTCCAATATTTCTTTTGCCCTTGAAACGCTTATATTGCCTTCTTTTACCATTATTTCTGCAATTTTGTCAATATTTTTACCTTGTGCTCCTGCGTTAATAGCTATGTTTTTTGCATGCAATTTCATGTGTCCTTTTTGTATGCCTTCATTTGAAAGTGCTCTCAACGCTGCAAAGTTTTGGGCTAAACCAACAGAAGCAACAACTTCACTTAACTCTTTCGCTGTTTTTACTCCTAATATTTTCAAATTGATTCTTGCTAAAGGATGGGTTTTTGTTGCTCCTCCAACAACGCCTAAAGCCAGCGGCAACTCTATTTCACCAACCAAATTGTTTTCTTCATCTTTATAGTATTTTGTTAGTGGTTCATAATTGTTGTTTCTGCAAGCGTAAGCATGTGCTCCGGCTTCCACTGCTCTAAAGTCATTTCCAGTGGCTATTACTACTGCGTCTATTCCGTTCATTATGCCTTTATTGTGGGTGCATGCTCTGTACTTATCATTAACTGCAAACTCATATGCATCTAATATATTTTCTATTACTTCTGCCCCTAACTTTTCATAGTCTTTTTTGTCAAAGTTTTTTCCAAGTCTTTTTGCAGCGTCTTCTCCTAAAACTTCTTTTTTCCAAACAGCTTTTGCTTTTGCTATTCTCTCTGTCGCCAAGTTGGTTATTATTCTCAACCTTGCTTGTGTCTCAGTCGTTTTTTCTATTTCGTTTGCTATTCTTTCACACATAGTATTAACAGCATTGGCTCCCATGGCATCTCTGACGTCAACGTAGACATAAACGATTATCATTTCTCCTCTCTTCGTGCTAATTTTTTTTGCTTCTATTTTTTTTGCTCCTCCGCCTAATTTTACTAGCAATGAGTCCCCTTCATTTGCTTTGGCTAAAAGTTCTTTTTCAAAGCTTAAGATTTTTTCAATGGTTTTTTTTGCGTCATTGATTTTGACTAATTGTATTTGTCCTATCATTATTGGTTCTGTTGATGTAGTAGTAAACCCAGAGCTTAGTTTTGCTGCATTGCTTGCAGCAGCAACTACGCTTGGTTCTTCTATTGCAAAAGGTATTAAGTAATGCTTGTTGTTTATTACAAAGTTTGTTGCTATGCCTAAAGGCAACGGAAATGTGGCAAACACGTTTTCGATCATTCTATTGGCAGTTTCAAAGTCTAAAGACCCATACTTTTGCAGCTCTTTTATTTCTTCATCATTTAAGTTTGAAAATTCTTTTATTATTTCGAGTCTTTCTTTAAGACTTTTTTCATAGAACTTTGGTATTTTTGAAGTCTTCAAAATTCACACCTAACTTTTTAGTACAAGTTGATTATAAGGTTCTTTTTGGTTGTTTTTTTTAAACTTCTTTTAAAATAGTCTTCAACTATTTTCATTCTTGCTTTCATTTTAGCTTTTCCTGTTTCTATTAATTCTTTAGTTTTTTTGTCCATGTTGTTTTTTATGTAATACTAACTATAAAAACCTTTCGGCAGTTGTCAAGTCAAATTTTGTCAATTGACGATTTGTTTTGTTGTTTTTGACTTTCATTCTTGCTTTTTTTCAGCTTACTGAATTTGAAGGACTTCTTTTAGGTCTGTTTTAGTTTTTTTTGTCTTTGTAACTAAGTCTTGTTTGGTGTTTTGCAGGGCTTTTTCATCCTTTTTTGTTGTTTTTAAATCGTTTTTACAACCCCAATTTTTTCGTAATATTTTTATTTTTTGTTTCCGTTTTTTTTTTGATGCGTGTTGTTTTGTTTTTTTTGTTAATTTTGTTTTTCCAATTTTCTTTTGTTTTAGCTGAAAGTAATTTTAGTATCAATGATTTTGATTTTTTGTTTGTTGATGGTGTTTTGAACGAACAATCAATTTTAGCTATAAATTCTGAGATTGGTTTGATGCCTGCAGAATTGCTATCTCTTTTTGATAGTAAAAAAATAAACGTTTTTGTGAGCCTTGATAATGGTTCTACAAAAACTTATCATGTTGTGTTTGTCGGCAAAAAAGTAGAAAAGGTTTTTCTTGGCACAAAGGAGAACGCTGATGTTGAATTAAGGACTGGTGAAAGTTCTCTCAGAAAGATATTTTTTTCTGAAAAGCCATTAGAATCTTTGGTCAATGCTTTTAATTCTGGTGAAATAAAGTTAATTGGAATTTCAGATCAAGGCAAGGCATCTTCTTTTACTGCTTCTATTTTTAGCACTTTTTTAGGTTTATTTAATGGTATTGCTAACTTTTTTTCAAGCATTTTTAGCTTTTTTTCTTGAGTTTTTCTCTTTTTTCTTTTATAGTTGCTTGTGCAGCGGCAAGTCTTGCTATTGGTACTCTGTAAGGCGAGCAAGAAACATTGTCCAAACCTATGGTATGGCAGAATTCTATTGAGTCAGGGTCGCCGCCATGTTCTCCGCAAATACCTATTTCTATTTTTTTTGTTTTTTTTGCTTGACTTACACACATTTTCATTAGTTCTCCAACACCTTTCCTATCTATTGAAACAAACGGGTCTTTTTCAAGTATGCCTTTTTCTAAGTAGTCTTTAATGAATTTACCAGCATCGTCTCTTGAAAATCCTAAAGTTGTTTGTGTTAAATCGTTAGTGCCGAAAGACATAAAGTCAACTTCTTTAGCGAGTTCTGACGCTATTACACATGCTCTCGGCACCTCTATCATTGTTCCTATTTTGTAATGTATTTTTCCTTCAACACCAAGTTTTTTTGCAACTTCTTTTATTATGTTTTTTTGGTTAATATACTCTTTTACATTTCCTACTAAAGGCACTTCTATTTCTGGTAAAGGTATTATACCTTCTTCTTTTACTTTCAAAGCAGCTTCAAAAATTGCTGTTGCTTGCATTTCTGTTATTTCAGGGTAAGTTATTCCTAGTCTACAACCTCTGTGCCCTAACATAGGATTGAATTCGTGTAAAGTCATTGCTATTTCTTTTATTTTTTTTATTGATATTCCCATTTCTTTTGCCACTTCTTCCATTTCTTTTTCTTCTTTAGGCAAGAATTCGTGCAATGGCGGGTCAAGTAGCCTTATTATTACAGGCAAGCCATCCATTGCTTTGAATATTCCTTCAAAGTCTGTTCTTTGGTAAGGCAATAGTTTTGCCAAAGCTTTTTTTCTTTCGCTTTCTGTTTGTGAAAATATCATTTCTCTTATTGCCTTTATTCTTTCTCCTTCAAAAAACATGTGTTCTGTTCTGCATAGGCCTATGCCTTCTGCTCCGAAGTTTCTTGCTATTCTAGCATCGTTTGGTGTGTCAGCATTTGTTCTTACTTTCAGTTTTCTGTATTGGTCAGCCCATTTCATTAGAGTTGAAAAGTCTTCTGACATTACTGGTTCTGTCAACATTAGTTCTCCAACAAACACTTCTCCAGTGCTTCCGTCTATTGTTATGTATTCTCCTTCTTTTATTTCAATTCCGCTTTTTGATTTGAACATTTTCTCTTGTTCGTGAACTATTATGTCTTCACAGCCTGCAACGCATGGTTTTCCCATTCCTCTTGCAACAACTGCAGCATGGCTTGTTTTTCCTCCTCTTGCAGTAAGTATTCCTTTTGCAGAATGCATGCCTTCAATGTCTTCAGGGCTCGTTTCAGTCCTAACTAGTATTACTTTTTCTCCTAAACTAGTAAGTTCTGTTGCTTTTTCAGCACTAAAAACTGCTTTTCCCACTGCAGCGCCAGGAGAGGCAGCTATTCCTTTAGCTATTAGTTTTGCACTTTCTTTTACTTTCATGTCAATTTGTTTGTGCAATAATTGGTCTAATTGTTCTGGTTTTACTCTCATTATTGCTTCTTCTTTTGTTATTAAGCCTTCTTTTGCCATGTCAACAGCTATTTTTACTGCTGCGTGTGCGGTTCTTTTTCCACTTCTTGTTTGTAATAAATATAATTTACCTTTTTCGAAAGTGAATTCAAAGTCTTGCATGTCTTTGTAGTGCTTGTCAAGTTTTTCAAATA
>JAWANB010000023.1:0-10069 GCA_038895675.1 Candidatus Iainarchaeum sp. | reverse complement strand
TAAAATTCTCTGCAAGCGTCAGTCGTTATTGTGAAACCATAAGGAACGTTAAGACCGGCCCTAGTCATTTCAGCCAATTGCGCGCCTTTATTTCCAAGTATGAATTGAGCTTGTTCAGTGTTAGGGTTCTTATATTCATCAAACATGTAGACGTATTTTGTCATAGTGGCCAGCCTCCATAGTTTTCTGATTAACCTTTATATTCTATATTGAATTATTAAATTTATGCATGGAAAAAATTCCGAGTAGATTGAATAACTAGAAAACTTTTTAGGAATAATCAAGATTAGACCTAATTTTTTTTTAGTTGTTCCCTAATTTATTTATTTGTTTGCTTTGATGATTGTTTCATATGAACAAAAACATTTTAGGCATCATTGGTAGAAAGGAAAACAAAGAGGCAAAAGAAGAGGCTCTTGCTTTAATAAAACTCGCTGAAGCCAAAAAAATTAAGTTAGAGGTTGATAAAAATTTTTTTTCTTGTAAGTATTCAAAAGAGTTAGAACAATTTAATTCTGACATAATATTTTCTTTTGGTGGTGACGGAACTATTCTTTATGGTTTTCAAAATTTGAAAAAGAACATTCCTATAATTGGAATAAATCATGGTAGAAAAGGCTTTCTTCAGGCTTACGAAAAAAATGAAAGCGAAAAAGCTTTGAACGACTTTCTTTTAGGTAAAATAGTTTTTGAGGAAAGAACAAGAATTTTAGTAAGAGTCGATGATAAACAAGTAGGAAATGCTTTGAACGAGGCTTTAATTGTTCCTCAAAAACCAGGGAGATTATTGCACTATTCTGTTTTAATAGGAAAAAGTAAGTTGATACAATCAGGGGACGGCTTAATATTGTCTACGCCTACAGGTAGTACTGCTCATGCTCTTTCTGCCGGTGGCCCAATAATAAAAGGCAATGCCTCTGTTTTTGTCATAGTTCCAATAAACCCTGTTGATTGGTCGGTAAGACCTTTAGTCATAAATGATCATGAAAAAATTTTAGTGTCTGATTTTGGAAATTTAAAGGCAGTTCTTGTTATTGACGGTCAAAAATGGTTTAATATTAGAGAGAGAGCAGAGTTAGAAAAAGGAAATAGTGTAAAAATCGCTGTTAAACCTAACAATTAGTTGTTTTATTCGTGTTTGATTTAGCTTTTTTATAAAATTTATTGTTTAGTTATTTTTTCTATTTTTGATCTGATTGCAACGGCATTTCTAATTGCTCTTTTATTGTTTCATTGATTTTTGGTAGAACTTCGTTTAATTGGTTTTCTTTTATTTTCATCCCTGCTGCTATTGCATGGCCTCCGCCTTCAGCTCCTTGTCCTAATACTTTACAAATTTTTCTGAAAGCCTTTCCTAAATTAACCCCTTTCATTACCAAGTCTTTTGTTGCTCTTCCACTAATTTTTATTGTTCCGTCTGAGTTATGCACTATTGCTATTATTGGTTTGTTTGTTTCTATTAAACTTGAACCATAAAGCATTCCAGCTATTATTCCTATTATAGATTCTTGTATTTGGTGTTTAGCGTCAAAGTAATAAAATTGTTTTTCTTCACTTATTCCATTGTTTGTAACTAACTCTATTCCTTCTCTTAATTCTTTTCTATGTTGTGCCATCAAAGCTAAGGCTTGTTTGTAATATTCTTCTCTATCTCCTGCACAAACCTCTATCGCTACTTCGGCTTTCCCGTGTCTACCACAAGCATTACACAACGTGGAATATTCTTTAGCTTCACACAAAGGACTTTTTGGGTCTTCTTTAGTAAAAACATATACTTCGCCAAACAATTCTGTTATTTTCCACTCAGGCACATTAAATTGATTTAGGTGAAGTATTAACGCTGTCGACAACCTTTTTTTTTCTTCAAAACTTAAATCAGAATAAGTTCTCCATTTGTCTCCGTCTTTTATTTCTATGTTAGCATCTTTGAGAAAAGCCAAGCAATTTTCTTCTTTTCCAGTAAGTTCTGGTAATATTGGGGATGTAGTGTAAGCCAAAAATTGGGTTAAAGGCCTTGAAATTCTACCGTAAAGTCTTAAATCATTTTCCACTTTTACTAACCCATATTTTTTTCCTTCTTCGACTATTTGTGCGTTCAACCCGATTAATTTGCCAGAATAATCTTGCATATCACCCGTTGCTCCTACTATTGCTAAAACACATAAATCAAAGTTTTTTTCGTCTAATTCTTTTGCAAACAAATAGCTTATACCAGATGCACTTATTTCATAGCCTCCATTTATTCCAAAATTGAAAGGGCTAAAATGATTTTCGTGGTCAACATTAGTTTTTTCGTGATGGTCAAACACAAAAAAATTGTTTCCAAAAGCCTCTTTTAGAAACTCTAATTGGCCAGACCCAAAATCTACGAAAATAATATTTTTACCTAATCCTTTTATTTCTTGTATATTTTCTTGATAAAGTTGTTTTACCCATTTTTTCGTTACTTTTTTTCCAAGTCTTTTTAGAGCCAAGTACATTATCGCGCCTGCAGAACATCCATCAGCATCGTAGTGGTGCACCACTACAAAATCATCTTGTTTTTTTATTTTTTCAGCAAGTTCTTTGAGTTTTTCTTTGTAATTCATTATCTTTATTTGATTTCCCATCCTTTTTAATTTTGTCTTGTCTTTTGTGCCAGTGCAAGCTTTAAACTTTCTCTATTGTTTTTACAAATTGGTTCAAGATTTTGCAAGTGTTTTCAGTTTCTTTTTCTTGAATTCCCAATAAAACGCAAGAAATTTCTTTTTCTAACAACTTTTGACTCAAATAATGTATAAACTTTTTCACGGCTTTTTCATCATTGTATAGTAATAGCGCAGTTACAGAGTCTACTAATACACAACTTTTCTTTTTTTGCTCAACAAACTTTTCTATGTAATCATTACATTCAGAAAGAGCAGTGTTTGAACCTAAGCATACTTTGTTTTTTTCAATACATTGTTTTTGTGAAAACATGTCAATATACTTTATTTTTTCTACTTCTTTTTCTATTTCTGAATCTTTTACAAATCTTTCATAAGTCGAATTTAGACTCACTATTATTAAGTCAAACTTTTCTAAAAGTTGTTTCACACAAGCTTTTTTTGTTGTTCTGTAGTTCTCTGGTTTGGTTAATAATATTAAAGACAAAGGAATTGTTTGCTTTGAAATAATCTCTTTTACTGCTTTTATTACTAAGTTGTCTTTGTTAAGCATTTCAAATATTTTGTCTTCTTTCCAAGTTTCTGTCATTTCATTCAACTTCCTCAAAAAGCTCTGATTTTGAAAGTATTTTTATACCTTCATTAGTTATTTTAACAGGTTTTAAAGTCTCTGTTATTTCAGTGTTTCTCATTTTCAGTATTGCTGCACTTCTAATAAACCTGTTCTTTATTTTTGTGTGGTATAATAGTATTACTCCATCAGCAACGTATTCTTCAAGACCATAAAGCGAATTCATTTTTTCCAAACTTAGCTCATTAGTTATTATTGTTGTTACTCCTATTGATTTCAACATTTTGCCAAGTGATACTATTCTTTTTCTTGCATCCAATTCTCTTTCAAAAAACAACCTGAATATTACTCCTGGGTCTATCACTACTCGTTTTGCTCCTATTGCCTTTACATTGTCTTCTATTGCAGCTTTTAGTCTTTCAAAGTCATACAATTCCAAAGTCACTATTGTCAGTTTTCCTTCTTTCACGAGTTTTCTTAAGTCCCAACCAAATTCGAGAGCGCCTTCAAAGATTGTTTGTTCAGATTCTTCTAACGAAACATAAACACTTTTTTCATTGTATTGTGTTGCACCATAATAAATGTATTGCCAACAAAGCACTGTTTTGCCACTACCAGGGTCGCCACTTAATACCACGAGGTTTCCTTTTGGTATTCCCCCACCCATCATATCGTCCAAACCTGGGACGCCTGTTTTTACTCTCTCAAATTGTATTCTTTGGTTTTTGTTTTTTTCTTCTTTCATAATCACCTACTCAATAATATGGGAGAAAGCATTTAAATGCGTAATAAATCTTATAGTTAAGCATGATAGAAAACAAGAAAAGGCTTGTTGATGCCGCAAGAAGACTATTAGCAATAGGCACTAAAGAAGAAGAAGTACTACAAAGCATGGTAGATTTAGGAATTTCTGAAGAAGAAGCAAAATCAATGTTGGTTGAAGCCAAAAGTCCAAAGAAAGAAAGTATAGTCACAAAAGATATAACAGAAAGTCCTAAAGAGCCATTTTCTCGCATTTCTTCAAACAATTTTTCAAAAATAACGCCTTTATTAGTCGGAGACTTTGACAAACTTTTGGATAAAGGTGGGGTAAAAAAAGGTGATATAATAGTTCTTTCAGGCCCTGCAGGAACAGGAAAAACTACTTTTTGTGTAGAATTTTTATATAAAGGTGCAAAAGTAAAAGAGGAAAAAGGAATTTTTTTTACTATTGACGAAAGACCAAACAGGCTAAAAGAAAAGTTTTCAGAGAACTTTGGTTGGGATATAACAGAATTAGAATCAAAGAATCTTGTTTCAATAATAAGTTTAGACACTGACTTAATATTGAGGGCAATAGAGGCAAAAGAAGAATCTGAAAAAGGTTCGTTACTAATAGAAAAAGACGAAATTTCCCTTCCTTTTCCAGAAAAAATTCCTTTTGTTCCAAACCGAATAGTCTTAGACAATCTTTCAGCTTTAAAAGTTCTTCTTAAACAAAACTTGCAAGGCTTCAACGATTATATTAAGGCTTTGTTTCAATACTTGAAGTCAACAGAAGCAGTGAGCATAATAGTTGACGAGGGCCAATCAAAGAAAGACTTGCACTTGATTTTGGCTGATGGTATAATAAATTTGTACAGCGTAAAAACAAATAATAGAAGAGAAACCGCTTTAGAAATAATAAAAATGCGAAGCACGTCGCACGTAAAAAAACTCGTGCCATACAGAATAACTTCTAAAGGCTTTGAAGTTTTTCCTTATGAAGAAACTTACTTTTAAAACTTATTTTTTAATTTTAATACCAAGAAAAACCAAATAATTTAAAGCTCTTTTCAAGCCTTCTTTTCTTTCTTCCGCAGACATGTTTGGATTTATAAAATTGAGTTTTCTTGCAAATTCCAAGGCTTGTTTATGACTTATAAAATTTTCTTCTTCTTTGCTATCTTTAAGTTTTCTCATTTCTCTGAGCCACTTAATTTCATTAGGCCATTTTGTTTGCAAAACACCTAAAGCATTAGTTGGCATTTGCCCACTTTGTTTATTGCTTTCAGCAATTCTTTTTGCATATTTAATAATTTCATTTATCGAGTTTACATTAGGAAACTTTCCAGCATTTCCCATTTCTTTTAACAATCTTCTAGCTAACTGTCTTTCATTTCCTTTAGGGTATTGCCTTTTAGTATTTTTTGTTTTCATTTAAATTAAAATAAGCCTTTCTTTATATAAAAATAATTGCCTTTAATTTGCTTTGTAGAAATCATTTTTGCTTTTTTAAGGTAGTTGGCTTGTTTTGTAAACTTTGTTTGATTTAAAAGTCATTCTCTGAGACACTTTAATTCGTTTTGTAAAAACATTTTGGTTTTTAATCGTTTTTATTTTTTGGTTTTTGTTTGTTACGAGAACTATGTTTTTTTTCAATTAGCGTTTTTTTCTTCTTTGAGTACTTCTATTCTCTTTGTTATTTCTTTCATTTTGTTCATTATGGTTTTTTCCGCATTTTGAATATTTTCAAGTGTATCTTTTAGTTCAGTAGATTTTTCGTTACTATAATTAGGGTCGGATAATTTCATCAAAGCTTCTTTTACAACTTCTTTTTCATGATTAAGCTCTTTAAGTTCAGAATCGCTTTCTTCTAACATTCTTTCCAATTCAGAAATTTCTAATCTTTTTTCAAGTTTTGACAAAGTAGATTCAAGTTCCTCTATTTTGTTAAGCATTTTCAAATTCATTTCTAACCTTTCTTTTTCTATTTCATCTTTTCTTTTTTCTTTTTCAAGTATTTCGCTTATTTTTGTCTCAATCTGTTTTTCACTTTCTTTTATTGATTCTATTTCAGCATCCTCTTTAGTACGTATTTGTGCTATTTTTTCAGGCATTTTCATTAAGTCAAATAGTTGGTTTTGAGTTCTTTTGTCGCTTTCTATTATTTCGTTTATTTTCTGTTGCGTTATCATTTCTGTATCTATTAGTTTTTCTTTTAGCTCTTCTATTTCTTGTTTTTCTTTCTCTTCAGATTCTGTAATTCTTTCAGGGAACTTCATTATGTTAGCTAATTCTTTTTGTGTTTCTTCTATTTTTGATCTTACATAACCCATTTCTTCAAAAAGCTTGTCAAAATTTCCTACTTTTGTTTTGATTTGCATTAAATTCTCTTCATAGTTTTGTAGTTGCTTTACTTGTTCTTCAAATTTTTTTTCTAATTCGTTAATATTTTTTTCAATATCTGCTATTTTTTCCAATTTATTTAGTTTTTCTTTCACTTCCGTAATCAAAAAACCCATGGCTTTTGCTTTTGTTTCAGAATCTTTGAGTAATTCCTCATAATTTGCGGCGTGTCTGTCTATCTTATCTTTTAACTCTTCAAGCTCTTTGTTGATTGGTTCTAAGGAAAAGTCTATTTTTTCTGATTTTTTTGCTTCATCTACTTTTTTTGCTATTTCGTGTACTTGTTTAGTCAACTCATTTATTGTTTCAGACTCTTTTGTTTCTTTATCTTCAAAACTTTTTTCTAACATTTCTTGGGTATCTTCTATTCTTTTTTCTAATGAGTTTAATTCTTCTTTTAGTAAGTCAATGTTTTCAAGTTGTTTTAGTTTTTCTTTTATTTCTTCCATTGAATTTTTGAATTCGTTGTTTTTTTGGGCTTCTATAGATTTTCTTAATTCTTCTCCTAACTGAGTTTTTTCGTCGTGTTCTTCAATTTTTCTATATAATTGCAAAATTTTTTCTTCCAGCAAGTTTATACTTTCAGTTTTACTTATTTTAGATTTTATTTCGTTTATTGATTCTGAGAGCTCTTCATAATTTTCTTTTTCTTTTTCGTTAGAAAACTCTAATTTTCTCATTTTATCTTTTATTTCTTCAAGTAATTCTAACCTTTGCTTTATTTCTTCTAACCTTTCCTTTAAGCCTCTTTCATACCTGTTTTCATCTATTTCTCTATGCATTGCTTCTATTTCATTTATTAGGTCAGAAAGATGCGGCACAAAAGTTTGTTTATTAACCACTTTTTCTTGTGTATTTTCTTCATAACTTGTTGTTTCGTCCATGAACAGCCCTATTTCTTTCAAAGTTTTTTTTTCCATGTCTTCGTTCAGGGCAAAAAAATAAGCGTCTATATTGTTTGATTTTGTTTTTGTTGTTATAGAGTGGACAAACTTTGAAACGTTTGTTTCATTTTCGTTGTCAAGCAAAGTTGAGACAGAGTCAAAAATCAAGGCTTTTTTTTGTTGTTTGTCTTGCATTGCAAAAACGTTGCTTAAAGTAAGACTCATTTCAACTAAAGCTTGCGGTGAACTAACATATGCACAATTTTGTTCTTCTTCTTTCTTTTCTTCTGTTGTTAAAGAAATCGCGTCTATGAAGAAGAATTTGTTAGTTACTATGTTTTCTTCTTCTAATTTTGCAACTAAACTGTTTTTCGTGTTATTCAAAGTCACATAAATTATTTTCTCATAGTTTTTTGTTATTCCCTTTAAAATCCAAATTAATGATTTTTGATATTCTTTGCTTTTTAAAAAAATTAGAAAAGTTTTTCCAACTTCTTTTTTTTCGTTTTCTTTCGAGTTTTCTAAAGCAGATTTTTCTAATTCTGACGTTAGTTTGAGTTCTTTTATTTTTTCTTTTCCGCCTTTCTTTAGTTTTGGCATGAATTCTTCTATATTAGGCTCTTCCTTGTTGGCTATCAGTTTATCTATTACTCTTATTATTCCTTTGTCGTTGGGTTGTGTTTTTTCTTCCATTTTTTCTCCCAAAATATCACTTCTTCTATCTTTATTTTTCTTTCTAATTTTCATTTTTATTGTTTTTTGAATATTTTTGCTAAGTTATTTTAAGTGATTTCTTTATTTCATTTCTTTTTTCTCTTATTTCTTTAAGTATTGGTTCTAACTTTTTCATTTCTCTTTCATAGGTTTTTTTGTCAATGCTTCGTTTTAGGTAATATTTTGTTTGGAGTTCTTTTATTTGTTCTGTGATATCTTTTTCTTTTTTTATTAAGAGAGAAATTTCCTTTACTTTATTTAGGCCTTTTGAAATCACTATCAATAATACAGATAACAATAAGATTGCCAATAAAATGATTGTGGCGTTTTCAGCTAAAAAGGCGATAAAAGAGCCTTTAGTTATTTTTATCGTGTCTTTGTATTCTGCTAAATTATTGTAGCCATCATCTAAATTTATCTTTACTTCTAACTCTGTTTTTTCAGTGTTATATATGGTATGTTCTCCAGAGTAAACGCCTCTTTCTTTCGGGTACAATTTTATTATTTGGTCGTCTATTGTAGCATAAACCGAGTCAGTAATTACTGGTTCGCCGTTTTCGTAAAAGGCTTTTGTTGTCAATTCTATTTTTTCTCCTATTTCAAAAGTATCTTTTGCTTTTGATATTATTATGGTTGTATTTCCCATGTCTCTTTTTCTTTTAGTTTCAAGATAAATTGTTATTTTTGGCGAAATAGTCTTTATAGTTATTTTTTCGCTTCCAAAATTGTTGTCTTTTGTTGCTTTGAATGTTATTCTCATGTTTCCAGTGTTGGTTCTATTTGGTATTTGGAAAAACCCTTCAAAAATTCCTTGTTCTATTTCTCTCATCGGAACTATTATTCCAGTGTCTGTTTCCGCAGTCATGTTTGCTCCAAATATTTTTTCATTGTTCAAACCAGATATTTTGGCAGAGACTCTCACAAAAGACCCTTTTTTGTATTCTGGTTTATCTGGTTGTAAAATTTTGACCGATATGCTTTCTTTTTGATTTTTGTAAATACATTTGCTGTTGCAATTGCCTGGGCTTTCACAAAAGCCGTCGGGAAAGTCCATGCAATCTTGATTAGAGTAACAACCTATTTTACATTCTCCTATTTCATTGCCACAATAAGCATTATATGTTCCAGCCAAATAACAGATATCTATTGTCATTACATTTCCGTCACTACAATCAAAAGAGCTTTTGCACTTTATTTCTGGTAAACCTTCCGCATTAATTAATAAAGCTCCAGTACTTTCAATTCCTTCAATTTTTAATTCTGTTCCATCTTGTGTTATCCAAGTAATATTTTCTTTACCGGGCTTATCTATCGTGAAACTTATCTTGTCTTCTTTTTCAGTTTCTGTTTCAAGCGCTAATTTAAGAATATTATTTCCATTCAAAACGTAAGGTTCAAAGTCTACTGTTGACTCAAATTGTAAATAATTTTCTGTATTTTTCCATTCTGATTGGGCAATCACTATTTCTTCGTTCGTTTCAGAGTTAACATCTATCAGACTAAATCTTATTTTTGGTTTTCCTTCTGTTTTCATGTCTGAAATCCAGAGAGTAGCAGGGCCATAGATAGTAATGTCTTTTTGCAATGGTGCTCTATAAAAACTCGCTATTTGACTTAATTTGCTTTCTTTTTTATCATTTCCAATGAAGGTTATTTGTGTTTCTGTAGAATGTTGATTTGGTTTTATTTCCAAAAGTGAATATTCTTTTTTTCCTTTTATGTCAATCATTTCGTCAGAGCCTCTAAGCCAAAAGACTTCTGTTGCGTGAGCAGTGCTAATTATAATTATTATTAGAATTATTGCAAATAAATTCAAAGTTTTGTTCATTGTTTCTCGCATATTATTCTATTTTTACAATTTAAAAGATTTTCAAATCATGGCTTTTGAAGAAATAGGTTTTTTTTAGTTTTTTTTGTAGTTATTTTTGTAGTTATTTTTGTTTTGTTGTCGTTGCATGTTTTGCAAGTTCTTTGCTTGTTATTTTTTTGTTTAATTCGTTTTTAATCAGTTCTTTAGTTGTTTATTCAGTTAGCTTTATTTCTTGCTTGCCTATTTTGTTTAATTCAGAAACAAAGTTTTTGGTTATTTGTTCTAAATCTTGTTTT
The DNA here is from genome assembly GCA_038895675.1 of Candidatus Iainarchaeum sp. Taxonomy (GTDB): domain Archaea; phylum Iainarchaeota; class Iainarchaeia; order Iainarchaeales; family Iainarchaeaceae; genus CABMIU01. The sequence goes on along the minus strand of JAWANB010000023.1, from coordinate 2 downwards.
GT
>JAWANB010000022.1:0-15650 GCA_038895675.1 Candidatus Iainarchaeum sp. | reverse complement strand
AGACTACAAACCAATAATGTTAAATTTACTATTAAATTCTTTTAAATAAAAAGTTGTGGTGATTGAAATGTATATGGCAGCAGTAGTTGGGGCTGGTCCTGCTGGCATTTCTGCAGCAAAGAGAATAAGGGAAAGAGGATGGAGTTCTATTTTGCTTGAAGAACATCCTAAAATAGGTGACCCCGTTGCCTGCACTGGTCTAATAAGTGTCTCTGGAACTAATGAATTAGGCATAAGGAAAGAAGTTGAAGAAAACATCGTGAATAAAATTAGAGGGGCTAAAATATATTCGCCAAGCAATGAAATGCTTGAAGTTAAAAGATCAGAAGCTGTTGCTTATGTTATTGATAGAGGATCTTTTGATATGTCTTTGGCTGAGTCTGCAAAGGAAGCTGGTGTTGAAATAAGGACGAACACCAAGCTTATTGACGTTAGAAAAGAAACTGTTTTTGTAGAGCACAAGGGAAGAGGAGAATTAGTTAAAGCAAAAGTAGTTGTTGGTGCAGATGGTGTTAATTCTAAAATGAGAAAAATTTTAGGAATAAATACTGAAATGAAAAATTATGTTCATGCCTATCAAGTAGTTGCTAATGGTAGTTTTGAAAAAGACTTTGTAAAACTTTACTTTGGTGATTTTGCAAAAAACTTTTTTGCTTGGGTAGTTCCAGAGAATGAAGAAAAGGCAAGGGTAGGTTTAGCAACTACTTCCGGCAATGTTAGGAGAGACTTTGAAATGTTTTGTAATTTGCACAATTTTTCAGGAGAATATTGCAATATGTGCTCTAAACTAATTTATATTGGCGAGCCTTTGAAAGGAATAGTTAAAGACAATATTGCGCTGGTTGGAGAAGCTGCCGGACATGTCAAAGCCACTACCGGCGGGGGAATACTTTTAGGAATAGAAGCTGCACAAATTTTAGGGGACACTATTCATAAACATTTTAGTGACAAAGAGCCTCTTGCAAATTTTGAGCAAAATATTTCGACTTTAAACAAAGAACTTTTGTTGCATTGGAAGATAAGGCAGTTCATAAATAATAAAAGTGAAGAGCAAATTGATGACTTGTTTAGAAAAATGAATAAAGCTAATTTTGGCGAATTTCTTTCAAAGCATGGGGATATGGACAAGCCTTCAAGGTTTGTTAGCAAAGCTTTGAGCAACCCTTCGCTTTGGAGACTTTTTCCAGAAGCTGTAAAATTTTTGATGACTTAATAGCCCCGACCGGATTCGAACCGGTGTCCACAGCTCCAGAGGCTGTTATCCTTGGCCGCTAGACGACGGGGCTTCAAATACACAAGTTTACAAAAAAGTTAAAAATTAGTAATCAAACAAAGTTGGTTGCTTTTTCTTTTCCTCTAATCCTGAAATTCTGAAACCAAAACGCCTTATCAAAATGTTTTTGTTTAAATTTATGAAAGATTCTAAAAGTTCTTTTGAAACAACCAAAATTTCTTCTGTTTTTTGAGAAGGCTTTTGTAAAGTCTTGCTTTTTGTGAAAACCTGTAGACTTGAAGATACTATTATTATTGAAACGACTTTGAAAGTTTTTTTTGATTCAACGCATTTTTTTGCTAAATCTTCTGCCAATTCTTTTGACTCTTCGATTATTTTTAGAGCATTTGAAGAATTCTCTTTCAAAGTCATTAACCTTGAATATTGTTGTGGTTCTTTTTCCAGTACTGGATCGTTGTCAATGCCGTTTGCTCTTTCGTACAACACTTTACCTTTTTTTTCTCCGAAAACTTCAATCAACTTTTGTAAAGGTGTTGAAGCCAATTCAGGGATTGTTCTTATCCCATTTTTTTCTAATTCTTCTATTGTTTTTGGCCCTATTCCTGTAATGTCTGAAATTTTTTTAGACCTTAAAAATTCTTTTACAAAACTCGGAATGACTGAAGTAAAGCCGTTTGGTTTTTTTGAGTCAGCAGCCATTTTTGCAATTAATTTGTTTGGACCTAAGCCTACTGAACAAGTCAATTTTTCTTTTTCAAAGATTTCTTCTTTTATTTTTTTTCCTAACTTTTCAGCTTCTGCAAAATTTCCTCGGGTGGTTTCTGTAACTTCAAGACATGCTTCATCTATGCTTAGCTGTTCAAACTTTTCTCCTTTTTCTCTTATTATTTCCATTACCCTGTCAGAAAGCATTTCGTAATACTCGCGGTCTGCCTTCAAAACTATTAAAGACTCGCACTTTTTCTTTGCAAAACTTATTGGTATTCCTGCCTTAATACCAAATTCTCTTGCCTTATAATTTGAAGTCGCTATGGCGCCTGAAAATTCAGACCTGCCTGAAAAAATTCCAACTGCAAAAGGTTTTTCTTTTAGCTCTGGTCTTCTTATTTCCTCTGCCTGAGCATAAAAGTAATCCAAGTCAAAATGTAAAACTAGTCTCTGCATTAAAATACGGCATATAAAAAAATTTAAGAATTCTAAAGTAATTAATTTTTACATGAAGTTCAAGTATTGCCCTAAATGTGGTTCCATGAGTTTTGTAAAACAATTAGGCAATGATAAGTGTGTCAAATGCAATTTTGTTGGTATTATGAGTGAAGGAGCAATGGATGAAATTAATGCTTTTCAAAAAAGCCTGAAATCTGGAAAAAACAATTTTGTTAACACAAATCCTAAACCTGGAAATTTAAACTATTTGAAAGAAAAAATGAATTCTTTGAAAGGTAAAAGCACTGATGATTTTGAGATATTATAAATTAAAGGAGATAATGCATGGGAATAACGATAAGATCTTCAATCTATCCTTTGAGACAAAAATTGAGTGAAAAAGAGCCTATAGAGTTAAGTTTAGAAATAGAAAATGAAGAGCCAAAAACAAAAATGGTCACTATTGAAGTCTTTTTGCCTGAAGTTGTTTCTTTTAGTCATATATCATTAAACAAAGAATTGAAAAGAAAGATAGAGGCTTTCAAACCTTTTGAAAAGCATAAAGAAAAAATTCCTGTTTACTTGTCAAGATATGCAAGGCCTGGAAATTTTTTGGGAAAAATAGTGGTTTCAGAGCACTATAGGGAATTTGGTGTAATAGAAAAGCAATTCAGAAAAGAAGTGCCTTTTAGGATTTATGAGTGAAAAATTTTGACAAAAATTCTTTTAAGTTTTTTAAAAGTCGTTTTTTCAGTCTTTTTTGCTTTTCTTGTTTGTGGTTTTTAGGCTCTAATTTTTTGTTGCTTTTGAATAATTTGTAAAAAGCGTCTTTCCAAAAATCTTTTATTACTAAACTTCTTTTAATAGGTTATGAAAGAAATTAAAAACGAAAGTAAAAGTAAGGAAATAGAAAAAATTCTTAAAGAAATGCAAATAAAAATGAGTGAAATAGATAAGATAAGAGAAGACATTAGAAAAGAAAAGAACAGCGGTTTTTCTCCTCAACAAACTTCCTTAATGCTTGAAGAAATAAAAATACCAAAAATAGAAGTGTTAAGAGAGAACAAAAAAAAGAAATGGTAAGATGCTGTATTGTAATAATAAAGCTATTATAAAGAAGGTCAAAATAGCAGATTCTTTTTTCAGAAAATTCAAAGGTTTGATGTTTGAAAGTAAGGAAAAATTTGATTATGCATTAATTTTTGTGCTTGAAAAAGAATCAAGAATAAGAGCAAGTGTCCACATGTTATTCGTGTTTTTCCCTATAGGTATTTTGTATTTAGATAAAAACAAAAAAGTCAGAGAAAAAGCGATTCTAAAGCCATGGAGACTAAATTATACTCCAAAAAAACCCGCAAAGTACTTTATAGAAATACCATTAGAATACTTAAGAAAAGTTGAAATTAATGACAAAATTGATTGGTGAAATTTTTACAAAAATATTTAAAAAAACAACACAATAAATTATTCGTCAATTGACGAATGATTGGTGTTGTTTTTGGGGGAAAAATGTTCTTTAGGCTGGAAAATAATTGAACATTGCAACGGAAAAGTTTTGAAAGAAAATTCTTTGGCAAAAATAATAATAGATGAAAATACTAAAACTTACGTTCTTTCCCAAATACCAAAGCTAAAAGAATTTGACGAAATGCTTTTGGTTGAATCGTTAGAATCCTACAGACTCTTAGGCCTTGGGCAAAGCAAGTTAAGCCCTTTAGAATTTCTGAAAACTTTTCTAACCAAAAAAAGAGTAAAAAAAACAAAGCAAGAGATAGAAGAATTATATTATGTTTTATCAAGAGCAATTTCAAATAATGGACCAATAGAAGACCTACTTAAAGATCCAGACTTAGAAGAAATAGCAGTGATAGGAGAAAAAAACCCAGTAATGGTTTATCATAAAGATTTTGGATGGTTAAAAACAAACCTTTTTTTCACAAACGAAGAACAAATAAGAACTTTAACAAACTCAATGGCTTCCCACACTGGAAAAAGAATTACCACCCAAAATCCAAAAATTGACGCTGAATTAATTGATGGTTCAAGAATGAATGCATGCATAAAACCAATAGCAAAAAGCGGCGCATGCATAACAATAAGAAAATTCATGCATTCCAAATTTGACTTACAAGAAATAGGAAAATCTAACACAGCTTCTTTTGAAATGCTCGCTTTTCTTTGGATGGCAATTCAATCAGATTGTTCTATACTAATTTGCGGAAATACTGGTTCAGGCAAAACAACTTTGCTAAATGCATTACTTTACTTTATTCCAAAAAGTGAAAGAATAATATTAGTTGAAGACACGCCTGAAATAAAGCTAATACATGAACATTCTGTTAGACTTTGCACATCAATAAATGTCAACATGCACCAATTAATAGAAAATACTATGAGAATGAGACCTGATAGAGTAATAATAGGTGAAATTAGAACAAAAGAAGAAGTACATGCTTTTATAGACTCGGCATTAGCGGGACAAGGAAAAGGATGCTTTGCAACATTTCACGCAAAAAGTTCAGAAGAATCAATATCAAGGTTTTCAAATTATGGGGTAATGCAAGAAGACATTTCTTCAATAGACTTAATAATTACACAAAAAAGAAGAAGCATATTTCAAAAAAATGTTTTTCTTGAACAAAGAAAACTTGAAGAAATAGCAGAAACAAATGGAAAAGAAATAAATGTATTATACTTTTGGGACCAAAATGAAAATAAATTTAAAAGAAAAAACAATAGTAAAAGAGTAATAAAAAAAATTTTAGCTACTTTTTCGCTTAGCGAAGAAGCTTTTTTGCAAGAGTTAAAGTCAAGGGCAGAATTTTTGAAAAACGCTAGTTTTAGCAACAACGTATTGGAAGAGTTAGGTAGTTATGCGAGTAAATTTTAATGATTTATTAAAGGCAATAATATTAAGCTCTTCATTTACACTTATTTTGTTCATTTTCTGGAACTCTTACGAAGTTGCCTTTCTTGTTTGGTGTATTTGCTTTTTTTTGTCAACAATATACTTTTCAAAAGAAAAATCGATTAAAAAACAAAAAATTGCAAAGCAAATAGACTCAAAACTTCCTTTTATGTTGCTACAAATAGCAAACGAGTTAGAGGCGGGAATAGACTTTGAAAAAGCAATATTAGAAACAACAAAAAACAACAAAGATGAGTTGTCTAAAAACTTACAAAGAGCTATTTCTAACCATTATTCAACAGGCTTGCCTTTAGATGAGTCAATATTAAAAGAGGCTCTTAAAACAACCTCAAAGGACTTCTTACAAGCAGCTTCAAGGATTTCTTTAGTTTATAGAAACTCTGAAGGAAAAAAAGCAGGGATGCCATTAAGAAAACTTGCTTTTGAAATTCTCGCCAAACAAAAAACAGAAATAAGAGAATTCATGGGAAAGGCACAATCAATATCGATAGGTTTCATAGTTGCTTCTTGCGTTCTACCATCTTTGTTGTTAGCTTTTGCTGGCATAGGCAGTGTTTTTATGGAAATACCTTTTACCGAAAGCCAATTTTTCTTACTAATCTGTCTCATAATCCCTATAATAAATACTAGCGCGGTTTTGTACGTTATTAAAACAGCTCCAACTATTTTGAGGAGATACGAATGAAACTAAATCAAACAAAAAAAATTACTTTTGGATTGATTATTTTCTTATTTCTCATAAGCTTTGGAATTTTTACACAAAATGAAAAAATTGTTTTATTGTCTTTTCTCGGCTTTCCTATTGGAACAACAATACAAAAAGCATTTGAAAACTTTTTGGAAAACCAAAGAATAAAAAAAATTGAAAATGACTTACCCGGCTTATTAATAACAGCTTCTTCTGCTTCTTGTTTCGTTAGTGAAGGAAATTTATTACAATTTTTAGTTCAAAATTCACAAGGTGAACTTAACAAAGAACTAAAGTTAGCATTAGCTCAAAACATTTCAGGCATGCCTTTACCAAAGGCTTTAGAAAAAGTAGGAGAAAGAAACAAATCAGAATTAATAGTAAGAGCCATGAAATTAATTTCAAATGGAATTGAAAATGGGTCTGATATGACTGAAACCTACTTAGGAGCATCGGAAGATTTTAGTGAAGTATTACGATTGGAAAATGAAAAAAATGCTGTAATGGTAATGCAAAAAATAACTTTGTTTGCAGGTTGCTTGATTGTTCCTTTCATAATAGGCAACGTCGTTTCAGTAAATCAAAACTTTGAAAGCCAAAGTTTAGAAAATATGGTAAAATTAGACTTGGGTTTGATAAGCACAATTTATGTTTTAGAGTATTGTCTTATCACAAGTTTGTTCCTTGGGGCCTTAGACGGGTTTTTGAAAAAGTCTTTTTTTTATGCTGTTTTTTTGTTGCCTATTGGCTTGACTCTTTTTTTGTTTTCTTCTGGCTTAAAAATTTTTTAATTAAGGTTTTTTCTGTTTTCTCCAATTTTCTAAATCTTCAAAAATTTTTTTTAAGTCGTTATCATTTTTGAGCATGAAATCTCTGAATAATTCATAACTTCTCTTAAAGTCTCCTAAAGCTGAACTATAGGCGCTCAAGTATTCGTCATGTAGTTCTTTATTGTCTCTATTAATAACAGCTTTAGCAAAGTTATTTTCCGCTTTTGTTCCCAGAGAAATCAAATTATTTCTTAAAGACAAAAGATTTTTTAATAAAAATAGTTCTTTTTGTTTGTCTGGCTTTTTCTCTAATTCTCTCGCATACATAAGTAAAAGCTTTTCTGTATCTCCTCTAAAAAACCAAGCAAAAGAGAAATTATCAGAATAAAGTATAAACTTTATTTTGGTTAAGTCTTGGTTTCTTTCAATTTCGTGGCGGTAAGCTAAATTGAGTCTATTTTCTTTTGCTTCTTTACCTGATTTTATCCATAAAGTTGCCCAAAAAAAAGGATTAAGAATTTGTTCAAAAAAACCTAAGCGATGAAGTCCTTTAGCACCCTTATGTTCATGCCATTGCTCTTTCAAATTATGCCACATTATTTTAAGCCTTGAGGTTAAAAGGCGATGACCGTGGTTTTTTCCAGACATTGTAGAACACTATTAAAATTATCCATAAAGGAGTTTATAAAAACCATGGAATAATAAAAGGCTTATTTTAGAGATAAAACAACGATTTTAAAAAATTCAATGATATTTCTGCAAAGTCGTTAAAACAAAAAAAAATTAAAAAGACAACGTGATTTTATGTAAAGCGTATAAATGCGTTGGTTTTTTATATTAGTTTTGCGTTTTGTAAAGCATGAAACCTGAAGTTGAGTTCGTAGAGTTTAAAAAAAGTGATTTGAAAGGTTTTACGCTAATTGAAGGCTATCCTGGCATGGGCTTGGTTGGAACTTTGGCTGCAAAGTTTTTGGTTGAAAAGAAGAAGTTTGAGTACATAGGATACATAGATAGTAATACTTTTGCTCCTGTGGTTAGGATTCATAATGCAATGCCTGTAAGGCCTGCAAGGATTTATTCTAACAAAGAAAAAAAAATAGCAGTGGTTCTTTCAGAGCAAGTTTTTTCGAGAGAAGTAATGCATGTGCTTGCGAAAAAAACTGTTGACTGGATTCATTCAAAAGGTATAAAGCAATTAATTTCTTTGTCTGGAGTCAATACTCATTCGGTTGAGCATAAAGAAATTATTTATGGTATTGCAGCGAATGAAACTTCAAAATCTATTTTGAAAAAATACGGCTTGAAAGAAATAGAAGACGGCATAACAACTGGCATAACCGCGCTAATACTATTAGAGTTAAGACAATCTAAGACTCAGGCGATTTCCATTTTGGCTAATGTCAACTATGGAGCAGATTATAAGGCGGCTGCAGAAATACTGAAAAAACTTGATGAAATCTTTGGGCTTTCTTTAAATGTTCAACCTTTGATTGAGGAGGCAAAAGAGGCTGAAAGACAATTTTTGGAACAATTGGAAAGATTGCAGAAAACTAAGGATAGTGCTGAAAAGTTTGAGACTAAGACGCCACTAATAACTTAGAATAGTGTTTTAATAATTACATTTAAAACAAGGAAAGTTGTTACGATATTATGCAAAACAATTTGTTGAAGTTGTTGGCAGTGCCTTTAATATTAGTGCTTGCAATGGCAATAATTGTTTTTTTGAATCAGCCTAAAGTAAAGATTATTTCTGATGTGAATTACGTTGAAATGAATGGCGATGAATACTTGGCTGAAGAAATAACTACTACTAAAGAAGAACAAATTGGTGGTTATCCTGAAACAAAAATAGCTGAAAACTATTTTTTCCCTAATGAATTGAGCGATTGTGAAATTAGGCAAGGTGCACAAAAGGAAAATTGTTATTTGCTTTATTCTGCTCTCAAAGGAAAACCCGAAGGTTGTGAAATGCTCAAAGATCAGACAAGTAGAGATGATTGTTTTACAAGAGTAGCTTTTGTAAATTCAAATCCCGAGTTTTGTGAAAAAGTTACTTTGGGTTATTCTCAATGTGTAGTAGATGTTGCTATTGAAACAAAAAATGCTGTGTTGTGTGAAAAGGCTTCAAAAGAAAAAGATCAATGCTATTTGGCAGTTGCTGAAGCTGATGTGAATAAATGTAGTCCATCTGAAGACAGGGCTAAGTGTATTCAAGCAGTATTGGAGAATAATAGCTCTTTGTGCGAAAAAATTTTGTCTTACAAAGATTTTTGCTATAATGCTCTTGCTAAAGAACTGAAAGATGAAACTTTATGCGATAAAGTAGGAAAAAATAGGGACTCTTGTTTGTTTAAAGTGGCGTTGGCAAAAAACGATGTTTCTATTTGTGAGAAGCTTTCTGAGACAAGAGACAATTGTGTTGCTTGGATTGCTTTTAACACTAACAATAAAGAGCTTTGTTATAAAGCTGGCTCTGAAACTCAAAGTTGTCTACAGGATTTGAGTTAATTATTTATAATTGGCTTTTGATTGAAGCATAATAAAACTAATTACCAAAACTGAGAATAAAAGTAATATTGCTACTTTTTGTTCTGGCAAAGTTGGTAAATTGAATATATCATTGTCTTTTTTTCCTAAATCCAAGTTAAGAACATTGCCTTGTGCTGTTGCTGTTACTTCTCCTGTTGGAGAAACTCTTGCTGAAAGGCCTTCTCTAAATGCTTCTATCAATGGCAATAATTGTGCATTTTCTGCAAACCATAATCCTTTTTCTGGGTCGTAGTAGAAAGACCCGTTTTTTCCTTGGGCTGCTGTAAGCAATTCTGGTTTCTCGTTATCCAATTGTATTAAGGGAGCTCCTTCTTTTTCTGAAAACTTTAGTTCGTGTTCTTTTCCGTCTTCTGTTCTTATTTTTAGGCCGTTTGGTGTTTGAGTTATTTCGCCAAAGTAATCAGTAATTTTGCCTGTTTCTTTGTCTATTATTCTTAAGTGGTCTTGACATTTACCTTCTGGTGTTAATATTGATGATATAATATATCTTTTTGTTGGTGTTTCAAATACTTTGAAAGGGCCTAATTTCTCTAAGCTCTTGTTAAAGTTTTCTACGTTAGAGGCTTTTAAGTCTGAAGCACTATCAGGTATTAACTTAAAGTTGACTGCTGGCTCTTCGCATAGCGTTTCATTGTTTAGTTCTCTTGAAAGGTTTGTTTGTATGCCTTTTATGTCTTCCTTATTTAATATGCCTTTTTCATGGTGTTTTAACCAAGTAATAAAACAGCCGTTTGGTTTCATTACTATTACGCCGTTTGCGAATTGCAAGCTTTGGAGTTTGCCTATTCTTTTTTCTCCATCGTTTGACTTTGAAAGCTCTACTTCAAAGTCTGGCAAAACTATGACTTTTTCATTTTTTCCTTCTGCAACCTTTCTTGGAGTTCCTTCTGCAATGATCTTATCGCCCAAAGTTTTTACATTAGGGTGTGTCGAAGTAACTATTGATTCCAATTTTCCGAAAGCATCATTAAGCGTGTCTGTTTGCAATGTTAAGCCTGTTTGTTCAAACACGCCTTTTCTTAAGCATTCTAAAGCTTCTGGATTAATTATTTTTACTGAGCCTGATGATGTTATTTCAAACACGTTCTTGCTCATGTCTGAAATGCAAGTTTCTGTTATAGTGTGTGGAATTTCTGTTGCAGGAATATTTAAGTTTGTTGAGGCTAACCTTGTATGGTCAGGCGAACTTGACAATAATTTATCACCTGCTTTTATTTCGCCTTTCTCAAAGTCTATTTTTACTTCTTGATCGTTAGTGCCTTTTAATGTTTCCGAACCATCCTCTTTATATTTTGTTGGAGTTATTTGAGAGCCTTTGCCTGCCCAAACATAAAATAATTCTCTTGAACGCAATTGTCCTGAAGTGAGACCATCTGTTTTCAAAGTGGCTTGAACTAGGTCGTTTTTTCTTGCATTTTTAGTGAATTTTTCTAATTCTTTTCCTAAATCTTTTGCTGCATCACTTACTGGATTTTCTGTATCGCTTTCAAAGCTTTCTACGAGTCTTTCTCTAAAAGAATCAACAAGCTTTGAAACTTTTTCGGTTGATTTTTGTGAAGTGTTAGTTTTTTCGTCTTTTTCTTCTTTAACAGGCACAAAGTAATGAGCATAGTAGCCTTCTTCCGTGTCAACACAATCTTGGAGCTGCGGAACTATCGCCAATTGAATGGCAGCTGTGCTAAATATTCCTGCGCCAAAAAAGAATCCATAACCTACTGACTCTAAACCGCCTAAGAAAAACCCTATTGCAGGATCTTTCTTTGAAAACTCTGGAGTTAAACTATTGTATAATTTGCCCCATGAAATTCCCATGAACTTTAACGATTCTATTGCTTCTTTACAAGTCTTTATTTTTTCATCAGTAAGTGCTTTTGCCAAATTTATTTCTTCACCATTTTTACCTCCGCTTTCACCTACCAAGTTAGTCTTGCCTGCAAAAATTATCAAAGTTTGACCTTTTTCTCTTGCTTTTTGTGAGTAAGTGTCTTCAAGTATGTATGAATTAGTTCCGCCGTTTTCAATGAAAAAGAAAGGCCTAAATTCATTGTTTGTTTGACTGCTTATTACCATGTTACAACCAACACAATCGTTAGGAGAAGTAGTGTAAATAGCCAAGTTTTCTACTTCACTTCTTAACTCGTTTTGAGTCAAAGCGTTGTAAAGATTTTTCATAGGGTTATACTTTTCTGACAATTCGTCAAGTATTAACTTCCAAGGTAATGAATTTATTATTTGAATAAAAATATCACCCATGTCAGAGCCTTCATTAGCAAAAAAGTCAATGTAAGAGTAATCGTAAATTGGTTCAGATCCTAAAGTAATCTTCAAATCATGCCATGTTTCTGGCAATTGATACATGCTAATTCCTTCCTCTCCAAAGCCTTTTTTAGCCCACCAATAAGCGAAAGGCAAGGTAGTCAATTTAGCACCGCCTTTTACAGATGCAAAGTAACTCCTAACTAACTCGTCTTCTTGTGCCAAGATTTTATCTAATGCATTCCAATACTTTCTTGAAACCCAATTTCTTTCTTGCAAAGTATCAATCATTGTTTGAAAATTGTAAACTGCCATTCTCAAGTTTGCGGTTGAACCAGTTCTACCAGTGTCAATTCTTGCAATCATGTCAACGGGAGACAATTCGCCATACTCAATCCATTTAGTTTCATGGACTACTGCGTTAGTACTTAACCTATTTTGAATAAACTTTGCAGAAGAAGAATTGTAAGGAATCATTCTACCTGTATCGTCCATTATAGCTTGTTGGACTTGCGTTCCGTGTGGTGCAGCATTAGCTATGTTGCTCCACGACAATCCTGCAGCTCTCTTTGGTGAATTAGGATCTATAGTATAAAGAACTAAGTTATCACCCCTTGTTTCATAAACAGCACCATACTTTGCCCTATAAATAGGATCTGAGAAATTGGCAAAAGTGCCTTCATTTTTCAGTTTTCTTAAAATGTTTCTCAAGTTTCTGTGATCTCTAAAAAAATCAAAGATTTCACCATCGCCACTTGGATAAATTATTTTAAAACCCTTATCAAATAGTCCAACGTAATGATACCTATTTACCCATTCTATAAAGTCTGCGCCTAATGCTTCGTCATAATAATCATCCATGAAAGTAATCATGGCTTTACCATACTCAATGTACTTTTCCTTAACAATAGGGTCATTCATGTTATTGCCAGCTAACTTTAATGCTTTTTGCCACTCTGCTTTTTTTTGATCAACCATTGCTTTTCCTGTTCTCATTAAAGAACGAGCATCATAAAGTAAATTCAAAAAGTCTTTGCGCTCTTCAGCAGTCTTAATTTTAGAAAGAAGTCCGCCGTGTTCTTGTGCTTTTGCCCACCAATCTTCAAATTCTTCAGTTTTGAATAAGTAATAACCAGAACCATCAGCTGAACCTGCGACTGATTGCTGCCACCATTCTTTCCAACCATCATACTTGTTCAACAATCGCTGAATGTTTTTTCTTTTTTTGTTATAAAGATAAGACTCAGGAGTAAGGTACTTTACTCTAAAGTTGTCTAAGAATTCTTGATAACCCTCTTTTATTCCTGACAAAAATCCTCTTCTGCCAGTCCAACCAAAAAGCTTTTTTGTTTGAAAAAGCAGTGAAGGACCAAAAGAAGAAACAACCATTTCTGTTGAAAGCCAAGAATTAAAGTATTTGTCAAAAAACGAGTAAATGCTTATAACACAAGAGTCATTATTGCAATTTGTTTGGAGCCTTGCTTCAAAAGAGTTTGAAAGCATTGAATTAGGAATAAGCTCTTTTTCAAGTCTTTTTGCAAGCTTTACTTTGGCTGGATCGTCAAGGTTCTCAACAGCAGACAACCTTAAAACTTCGTTTTCTTCTTTTGACAAGCCGTTGAGTTTTTCATCGCCGTTAACCCATTTATCCCAAAAAACTTCGGTTACGGCTTCTTTTAGAGGTTTTAAGTCGGCAACTATCCCAGAACCTGAGTTTCTATACTTTAAATTTTTTCCTGTCAAAGTGCATTCTAATGAAGCAGGGTCTTTGCATTTTCCTACTCTCAACGAATCTTCAAGCACCACGCCGAAAGCAAAAGGGCCTGAAATGTTAGAGTTCAAAAATTGGGAAACTTCTGAAGGCAAAAACTTTTCAGAAGGAACTTCAACTTTAGCAGCTTTGTCTTTGTTGTTCGGGTCCAAAATTACTATTTCCTTTGCATCAAGACTTTTGCGTTCCTTTTCTTTGTCCGTTTCTCCAACAATTTCTTTTGTAGTAAAACCTTCTTTAAGCAAATCTAAAATGTTTTGCGAATCGTTATCTGGAAGTTCTGATGAAGTACAAACAGCAGAAGAAAAAAAAGCAGAAGAAAAAAGGCAAGAACCATTGCTTTTTGCTGAACAATAGTTAAGGCTTTCTTCTTGCGTTGCCTCTCCTGAAACCAATGAAATCAATAAAATAAAGGATATGAAACCTAAAAACCTAAAACTCATGTTGACCATTTTTCATTACCTATTATTTTTTTAGTATAATATAAAAAAGAACAGACTTATTTATTTGTTGCTTTACAGCAAAATTTGGGTTATTTTTGTTTCAATACAGGGTCATTTCTAACTATGTCTTGACTTTGCCTGAACATTGGTTTTACTATTGCTATTATCAAGATAGCAGCTATTATGAAGACTATTAGCAAATAAACCGAGTTCCATTCACTTTGGGCTTTTTCTTCTAAAAAAAAATCAAGCATAGTATAAGGTTGTTTAAAGAAGTATTAAAAAATTGCCATGGCATAAATATGGCCTAAATAATAAAAAACAACAAAAAAAACAAATGATGACTAAAAACATTGATTGTGCAAGGTATCATAAAAAAACTATTAAATAAACAAAAAAACATTAGCATAGCATGAACCAAAAGGGTCAAGAGTCCGCGGTTTTTGAGTTGTTAATAGCTATAATAATAATGGGTTTTGTAATAGTAATTGGCTTTAATGCTTTAAAGACTCTTGAAGAAAAAACTTGCGAAGGAACTCTCAACCAAAATCTTGAAGACATAAGATCTGCAATAGAAAACGTGGTAAAAACAAAGTCAAAAGTAAACATTAGTTTTAATTTGCCTACTTGTTATCCTGAAAAAAATAGTATTTTAAGAATAATTGACAGAGACAGCGCACAATTTTGCAGTGCAATATGCGAAGGAAGTGTAAGACAATGCACTATACTTAATTTTTCTTCTCCAGAGTACACTATTGCTAAATGTCTTAGAATTTCATCAGCAACTAACTTTGCCGATCCAACAAATTGCGATCCAAGAATTTTAGATGGAAGTTATGAAGCAGTGGCTTGGAAATCAAGCGATGGAATAAAACCAGGAGATTACACTTTAATCAGAGAGTCTTCAATTTTTAGTCAAGCGCCAGTTATTTGCGTTTATAGAAAAAAGTGATAAGAAATGCTTGGTTTTGTATTGAGCAAAATGAACTTGCTAATATTAGTTACCTCAATATTTGCAATAGTGTCTTTTTTTGCTTTGAGTTTAAATGACATAACCAAATCAAAAGAGTCTTCTGAATTAGTTACAAGAGTCAAAGAAAAAGTTCAAAATGTTGCAATGTCCTCTACTTTTTGCGATAGCACCACCTATTTTTTTCCGCAAGACATAAGAACAGCAAGAGGAAAATTTTATTATGTTGTCAAAATTTCAAGTGCTGACGTAAAAGTAAATAACAAAACTCTAAAAACCATGATTTTTTCCGTTTATCAAAGAGATGAAATCAAAAAAGAGTTTTCTTCAATAGAATTCAAGGCAAAGGCTATTTCAGCTGATAGTTTCAGAACTGATGCAGAAATAAAATTATACAATACAGACTACTTGGGCTCTGCATATTCTGGCAGTATAAGCGAAAAAAACGAAATTTTTATTGATCCGCAAGCTGAAAACCCGATAAATGCAATAACAATAATAAAAGAAATAAAGGACGGGCAAAAAAAAATTTATGTTATAGCTTGTGAAAGCGCTTTATGTGAACCGACAAAAGAGCAAGTGAAAGAGCTAAAAGGAAGTGAGTTCAATTGCTAAAAAAAGGTTTTATAGGACCTGTTGGGGATGACTTGCCTTCAATAACGCCATTAGTATTAGGCTTGATGATATTTTTTACTGCTTTTACTTCAGCCTTTAATTCTTTCGACAAAAGAAATCAAGAGTTCATGAACAACATTGAGTTATTGAAAATCTCAAAAACCATCAGAGCAAATAGTTATATTTATAGTTATGAAAATTTTGAACAACTTTGCAACTCTATTGGTCCAACAAGAATAAAATACGTTGTTGGAATAACTAAAGATGCTTACGAACAA
>JAWANB010000021.1:0-15906 GCA_038895675.1 Candidatus Iainarchaeum sp. | reverse complement strand
ACAAGAATTTCCCAGGAGTTCACGCAAAAAGAATATTTGAAAGCATAGGCTTCAAAGGACTTATAACGCTAATAAAAACAGCAAAAAATAAGAAAGCTTACTTCAAAACAACAATAGTTTATTACAATGGTAAAATATCAAAAACGTTCTCTGGAAAATTAGAAGGAACGCTTTTAGAAAAACCTGTTTCAATAAAAAAAGACAGGTTACCTTACGAAAAAATATTTGTTCCAAAAGGACAAAAAAAAGCATTGGTTGATCTAAGTTTAGAGCAAAAAAACAAAATATCTCACAGAGCAAAAGCAACAAAAAAAATGTTAAAGTGGCTAAAAAAAATAAAAAGTGCTATGGGAAAAAACTAATTTTTTTGTATCAAACCCAAAGCAGTTTCATTAAACAATTTTTTGACTTCTTCAATGTCTTTTGGATTTTTAACACTAAACTTTACCAATATAACATAAGAGTCCTTTTTAACAGAATCTAAAACTAAAATAGTGCCTTTATTAGCAAGCCCTTTTTCTTCAACTTTTTTAGCGTACTTTTCTAGATTTGATAAAACAACATCAAATTTTAATGAAACTGGAAACTCTAATGCTAAATTGATTGGAAAATTATTGTAGGGTCTACTCAAATTTACTATGCGTTGCTTAGCAAGCTCTGAATTAGAAATAATTATCAAATTCCCATTTAAATCAAGGAGTTTTGAACTTCTTATTCCTATTTTTTCAACTCGCGCTATTTCCCCAGTAATAAACTTTATGTATTCTTTATAAGCAAAAGGCCTGTCAAGTTGCAACGCAATTCCTGCAAAAATGTTAGCTAAAGTTTCTTGCGAAGCCAAACCAAGAACAATACCAATTACAGCAGTTATAGTAAAAATGCCAGTAACATCAATTCCAACAGAAGCTAAAGAAAAAGTTATTCCAGCACCAAGAATAACTATTTTAGTAACTTTCCTAATCAAAGGCAAAAAAGTCACGTCTATTATATTGAACTTTTCCTTTCCTTCTTCATAATACCATTTTATTAAACCGCCTGTCAACTCGGACAAAAAGTAAGCTCCAACTAAAATGAGTATTGAGTCAAGATAAGATCTTATTTGAAAACTAACAAAATTCAAATTCTCAAAAAAATTGGTAGTGAAAGTCAAAAATAAAACTAATATCAAGACTTCTAAAGGCTTCTCAATGTATTCCATTAAAATATCGTCCAAAGAAGACTTTGTTTTTTTAGCAAAAAAACGAAACAATTTTATTAACAAAAAATGCAAAGTTTTGCCTAAATAAAAACCAATAACGACAAGCACTGCTAGTTCAAAAATAATAACAAGACTACCTATAAGATTCATAACAAAAAAAATAACAAAACAATTTAAAAATTAAAATAAAAAATAAATAATACAAAAAACAAACAAAAAAATAGAAAACTAACAACCTAAAAAACGACTTGAAAAAGCAAAAAGATTATCGCAAATAGTAAAGAGTACTTTCAAATATTCCTCTAGTCAAGCCAGGATTATAATTAAAGTAAATACTCTTACCAATAACTAATTTTTTCTCTACAATCGCAGGGTAAGATTTTTTATTAAACTCTGATTGAATGTAAGCTATTTCTCTACCATTGACACTTACATCAAACACCTTGAAAGCAGCATTCCTAAATGGCTCTGCTGGATAAATATCAATGCCTTCCATTATTTTATGGTGCTCATCCTGCTTATACAATTTACCACTCACTATAATAGGTTGAGTGCAAGAAGGCAAATTATTAGAAACTCTATCACAATCAACAGGAATTATGTCACCAAAAGTATTACGCCAACCAATAACATCAAAAGTATCAGGCCTTCTAATGCCAGAATCCATTACCAAAATAAATTTCCCGCCATTTTTAACGTACCTTTGAATAGCCTCCCCGAGTTTTTTTGAGACTTCTTTATTAGACTCTTGACTTTGGTCAAGCATCACAATCTTATAATTCGCAAGAATTTCTGAAGGATTACGCTCAACAGAATCAACAGACTTTAAGTCATAATCTATTATATGACGATTATCATTAAGAATATCAAGAACTTCTCTACTCGTAGATCCCAAAATAAGCATTTTTGTTTTACCGCCAAAGTCAGCCAAATAAACTAATTGGCCAATAATAGGAGTATTCCTATCGATCAAACCAAAATTGACAGCCAAAAAGAAACCAATAATAGCAATAAGAACTAAAGGAACTACGCCCTCGAGATGTAGCCTCAATTTGTTTTGAATAGGTTCATCATATTCAGGAGCAGGAGGCAAATTTTCATCATTACCGCCAGAATACATTTTTTTGTCATCTCCTACAATTAACCTGTTAATCTTGTGTTTTTAATGTTTTAAAATACTTTTGTTTGAGAACATTGAGATTAATAAATTCGTCTTTATATATAAACGTTTCTCAAGAACATTAATATCAAGGAGGAATAAAATTGAAGCTTGTGAAAAGCAACACGGACACAGGGCCAAGCAGCTCAATAGGAATACTAAAGTTCAACACGGAAAGTGGAGGCCCAAAAATAAAACCAGAAATAGTACTAATTATTTGTGCAGTAATTTCACTAATAATAATAGTGGCAAAAATCATTATCGGATAAAAAAATGAAAAAATCGCACAATAACGATTTCATGAATAAAAAAATTGTAATGACCTAAAATGACAGACCAAACAAAAGAAAGAATAGCAAGGAAAAACATACTAAGAAAAAGCCAAGAAATAAAAGGAGAAAAAATTTTAGGCTATGATTTTGACCAAGGTACAAACTACGAAAAAATAATTGAAAGCTATTACACAACAGGGTTTCAAGCAACACACTTGGCAAAAGCAATAAAAATAATAAACAAAATGATTGAAACAAAGTCAACAATTTTTTTAGGCTACACTTCCAACATGGTTAGCTCTGGATTAAGAGACATATTCAGATACCTTACAAAGCACAAAAAAGTACAAGTCATAGTAACTACAGCAGGAGGCATAGAAGAAGACATAATAAAATGCTTGGGAGACTTCATATTAGGAGACTTTAAAGCAAACGGAAAAGAACTAAGAAAAAAAGGCATAAACAGAATAGGAAACATATTTGTACCAAACGAAAGATACATAAAATTTGAAAAATTCATGCAACCACTCTTAGAAGAAATTCACAACGAACAAAAAACACAAAAAAAAGTAATTTCGGTTTCAGAACTAATATGGAAAATGGGAGAAAAAATAAACAACGAAAAAAGCATATTGTACTGGGCATGGAAAAACAAAGTAAGAATATTTTGCCCGGCAATATCCGATGGTGCAATAGGAGACAACTTATATTTTTTTAAATACAAACACAACGACTTTGTACTTGACATAGCATTAGATGTAGTATTGTTAAACGACACTACAATAGACCAAAAAAAGACAGGACTAATAATATTAGGTTCTGGAGTAATAAAACACGCAATATTGAACGCAAACATGTTTAGGAACGGAGCTGATTATGCAGTATATATAAACAACGCACAAGAATTTGACGGCTCTGATGCTGGAGCAACGCCAGATGAAGCAGTCTCATGGGGAAAAATACTGCCAGAAGCAAACTCAATAAAAGTCTTTGGAGATGCAACAATATTATTCCCAATAATAGTAGCACAAACATTCGCAAAACAATAAAAAAATAAAAAAACTAATTTTTTAACTCTATAAAAAATGCCCTTTCGAGAAGACGCTCTGACTTACCGCTTGGACAATTCTTCAAAAAACTAATTTTAGTGTTAGTGCTTTCTTCAATACTAACCTTGAACTTTTCAACGAAAGAAACATCAGAACAATACAAAGACAAACCAACAACCTTATTAGGATCAAGGCCTAAATGCTTTCTTTTCTCCTGAATAAGCCTTCTTAACTCCATTAATTCCCACTCATCTTTCAAATCCTTGTCAAATTCCGAAGAAACAAAAATAGAAAAATCAGAAAACTTTTTAGAAACAAAATTACCATTAGGCTCTGACTTAGACTCAACAACACGCTTTACATTAACAGCCTCTGCTATTATGCTAATTGTTTCTTTAAAA
The DNA here is from genome assembly GCA_038895675.1 of Candidatus Iainarchaeum sp. Taxonomy (GTDB): domain Archaea; phylum Iainarchaeota; class Iainarchaeia; order Iainarchaeales; family Iainarchaeaceae; genus CABMIU01. The sequence continues at coordinate 11,827 of JAWANB010000021.1, read as the reverse complement.
TTATTGCCAGAACCAGTAACAATAACCAATTCACGCAAAGGCCATCTCAACCTAAGCTTGTTTTCTTCTCTCAAACTCAAAGTTGCCTCAATAACATCCTTTGCTCTAACCATTTCCCTCTCCAAATCAGAAAAAACCAAGCTTGCTTCCGGTTGAGGCATTCTCGTAAAATGAACAGAATCCGGTAAAGAAAAACGCTTTGCGTTCAAATAAAAGAACTCTGCCAAATGAGGAGTTATAGGAGCAATGAGCCTAATTAACACCCAAAAAACCTTGCTAAAAACAAAACTAAGAACAACCTTGTCTTTTTTCGCCCTATCCCTAACAAGCTTGATATAAGTCCTACTAAAGTCCTCTAAAACAAAATTCTCAACCAAACTCAAAACCTTAGAATAATTGTATTTAGAATAACAAACCAAAACTTCAGAATTAAGATTATTAAGCCTACTCAAAACCCACTTATCCTCGACTTTTAATTTTGATAAATCAAAAACAAAGTTTTCTTTGAACTCAATTTCCAAATAAGTCAAAGCATAGTTATAAGAATTACAAAGAGTATTGAAAAATCTTGAAATTTCAGAAAAAGCATTCCAATCAAACAACATGTCTTCGCCCTTAAACTCTTTGGCGAGATAATAACGCAACATATCACGATTGTACTTATTAATAACATCTTGAGGCGAAACAATATTACCTTGACTCTTTGACATTTTCCTCTTTTTTATGTCCAAAACCATGCCATGCATTGCGATAGTCTTGAAAGGCTTCTCATTAAAACAAATCGTACTGGTTATCAACTGAGAATTCCACCAACCTCTAATTTGATCTTTACCTTCAACATTAAAAGCAGCAGGCCAATATTTATCAAACAAATCTTTCTTAGATGGATAACCTAAACTACCCCAAGAACTAACACCAGAATCAAACCAAACGTCAAGAACTTCAGAAACACGCCTCATAACACCACTACAATTAACATTATCACATTTCCAAGTAACTTCATCAATCCAAGGTTTATGCAAGTCAACTATTTCTTTACCATAATAAGATTTGAGTTCTTCTAAAGAACCGACAACTTTTTTTGCACCACAAGAATCACAAATCCAAATAGGCAAAGGAGCACCCCAATATCTTTGCCTTGAAACAGGCCAATCAGAAAGATTCTCAAGCCAATTCCTAAACCTATCCTTACCCCAAAAAGGATACCAAACAACACTCTCATTAAGTTCAAGCATTCTTTCCCTTATACTGCTAACTCTAAAAAACCATTGAGGAGTCCCAATCATCAACAAAGGAGTCTTACAACGCCAACAAACAGGATAATCGTGAGAATAATCATGCTTGAAAACCAAAGCACCAAGATTTTTCAGGTCTTCAATTATTTCCTTGTCAACAACCCTTGCCTTTTTTCCAAAATACTTTCCAGCCTCTTCAGTCATCAAACCATTCAAAGAAACAGTAACAACAACAGGCAAACCATACTTAGAGCCAGCATCATAATCCTCTTTACCACAACCAGGAGCACAATGCACTAAACCAGTACCATCATCAAGATTAACATACCGCTCACTCAAAATTACTCTGTAAGCACCACTAAGCTTTGGCAAATTCAAAAAACTAACCAAAGGACTTTCGTATTCAATGTTTTCTAACTCCTTTCCCTTAACAACACGCAAAATAGTAAAACCAGCTTCAATAGCTTGCATCAAAACTGAAAGTCTTTCCTTAGCAACAACCCAAACTTCATTACCAACCTGAGCCTCAACATAATCAAACTCTGGATGAACCATTATACCAGTATTACTAGGCAAAGTCCAAGGGGTAGTAGTCCAAATAATAAAAAACTTGTTACCAAAACCTTTCACCTTAAACTTAACATAAATAGAAACATCAGTCAACTTTACGTACTCAATCTCGTTATAAGCAACAGCTGTTTCACAATGAGGACAAACATGAACAGGATACTTGCCTAAGTAAAGCAAATTTTTTTCGTCAGCCCTCTTAAAAGTCCACCAAATAGCCTCAATGTATTCATTACTCAAAGTAAGGTAAGGGTTCTTCCAATCCATCCAAACTCCTAAATTCTCAAACTCAGAATTCATTATGTCAATATATTGAGTAGCAAATTTTTTGCATTCACTAACAAACTTATCAACACCATAAACCTCAATGTCAGACTTAGCAGTAAAACCAAGATTCTTTTCAACTTTATTTTCAATAGGCAAACCATGAGTATCATAACCAGGTTGAGCAAGAACAGAAAAACCAAGCATACGCTTCTGCCTAATCGTAATATCCTTTATAATCTTATTCAAAGCAGTGCCCATGTGAATATTGCCAGAAGCATAAGGAGGGCCATCCATCATGAAAAAACCCTCAGCATTAGAATTCAAAGACAAAGCCTTTTCACTAATATTGTTTTTTTTCCAGAATTCCCTTACTTCTTCTTCAACCTTCAAATCAAAACTTTTAAAATTCACCATAAAAACCACAAAACTTGGGAGTAGGAGGATTTGAACCTCCGACGCTTGGTGTATAAGACCAATGCTCTACCAGGCTGAGCTATACTCCCAAAAAAATACAAAGCAATTATTAAACAGACCCAATTAAGGTTTAAAAAACTAAAGCAAAGATAAAAAAAATAAAACACCATAACATCATTATTGTTTTAACTGCTCTACCAACAAATCGTTTAATTTCTTGAAAAACTCTTTTTTAGTACCATCATTCCTAACTTCAAAATCAGCTGAATCTATCACTTCTTTCAAACCCTTTTCATTAATATCATTCTCATCTCTCACAAAAAAATCCTTAAAAGACTTTGGATCCAAGTTAGACTTTCTTTTAAAACGCCTTGAAGAATCAGCAACAATCCTAATAACCAAAAACCTAGAACGTGAAAATTTTCGTTTAAAAAAACTTATTTCCTCAAAAGAACGAGGTCCAACAAGGACAAAATTGTCAGATTCCGAAATTTTTTCAGCCAACATTCTAGCAACAACATCCATGCCATGCTTTTGTCTTAACTCATTACCAAGTAAAAGCAAGTTTTCTTTTGAAGGAACAACGCCTTTTGACTCAAGCATTTCAGAAAGCACTGAACTAAAAGAATATTTCCTAAAACCAAATTTCGTTGTAATAAAATTTGCCGCGGTGTCCTTACCTGACCTTGCCAAACCACAAATAACAATAATTACCATGAAAAAAAAAGAAAGAAAAAATATAAAAAGTAATAAAAAGCAGGCAAAAAAAATTACATGTCCATGCCTGAATCAGGACTTGGAGTATTAGAACTTGACTTACTCTTACCACTACCTGCTATTATGTCGTCAATACGCAAGAGCATTTCAGCAACCTCAGAAGCAGACAAAATAGCCTGAGTCTTTACTCTCAAAGGCTCAGTCACCTTGTTTTTCTTCATGTCATCAAGCTTTGCAGTGTAAACGTTAACACCAACCCACTTGCCGTCTTTAGAAGCATGCTTACTCCTCAAAGCAACAATAGTATCAATAGGATCCATGCCTGCCGTCTCGGCTAAAGTCCTTGGAATAGTCTCCAAAGCCTCTGCAAAAGCCTCAACAGCAAGTTGCTCCCTACCACCAACGGTTTTAGCATAATCCCTTAACTTCATAGCAACCTCTGCTTCGCTTGCGCCACCACCATAAACTATTTTACCATCCCTTATAGCAGCAGCAACAGCACCAATAGCATCCTTCACTGCCCTTTCAGCCTCATCAACAACATGCTCAGAACCGCCCCTTATAAGCATAGAAACACTCTTAGGATTCTTACAACCTTCAACAAACACCATGTTGTCACCAGCAATTTTTCTCTCAATAACCAAAGCAGACTTGCCCAAATCAGAAGAAGTCAAGTCAATGACTCTTGAAACGATTTTAGCACCAGTTGCCTTAGCTAAAGCATCCATATCAGATTTTTTTACACGCCTAACTGCCAAAATACCTTCCTTGGCAAGGTAATGCTGAGCAATATCATCAATGCCTTTTTGACAAATAACAACATTAGCACCAGCCTTCTTCACAGCCTCAACCATTTTACGCAAAGTAGCTTCCTCGTTATCCAAAAAAGCCTGCAATTGTTCAGGATCAGAAATCTGAATCTTAGTGTCAGTCTCAGGACTCTTTATTTCCATGGCAGCATCAACCAAAGCAATTTTAGCATTCTCGATCTTCTTAGGCATTCCAGAATGAACAACTTCCTTGTCAATTATTATACCATCAACCAATTGAGAATCTTTAACACTACCGCCTACTTTTTTCTCAACCTTAATATCCTCGAGATCAATCTTTATCTTACCGTCTTCATTAGCAGAAACCTGAACTAAAGCCTTCATAACAAGCTCTGCAAGTTCTTCAGCACCTTCTGCACTCTTACCAGTCATAGAAGTCATGGCAATTTGCTTTAACTGATTCTTGTCAGAAATACTAATTTCTTCAGCTAATTCTTCAAAAGACTCTTTAGCTTTCTCAGCCGCAAGCCTATAACCTTTGATTATTATAGAAGGATGAATCTCATCATTGAGAAGCTTTTCAGCCTTTTCAAGAAGTGAACCCGCAATAACAACAACAGAGGTAGTACCATCACCAACCTCATTATCTTGAGTTTTAGCAATCTCAACCATCATCTTGCCAGCTGGATGATCAATACTCATCTCACTCAAAATAGTGGCACCATCATTAGAAATAATCACGTCGCCTAAATCATCAACAATCATTTTATCCATGCCCTTAGGCCCTAAAGTGCTTTTTACAGCATGAGCAACAGCCCTAGCAACCAAAATATTTATCCTCTGAGCATCTCTGCCTCTTGTCCTCTTAGTCCCTTCAGGAAGAAAAACAACTTGTTGATTCATATCATTTTGCACCATAAAAAGCACCTCCAATGCTAACCAACAAATTAGCAAAAAAATACACGATAACTATAAACTCCTAAAATAAGGCTTCTGAGTAAAAGTATTTAAATTTAGTGGAACAACAACCAAAACACAAAAACCAATGAAACACCTAAAAAAAACGACTAAAAAAAAACACAAAAAAAGCAGTGAAAAAACTTAAAGGTAAAAAAAAAGCAAAACTACATTAAAAAGGCAAAACAAGAGTTAAAACTCACAAAAAAACAATATTTAAAAAAACAAAAAACCTAAAACACACATGGGAATAGAAAACAAAACCATCATAATAGGAAGAAACGAACGAGAAACAGAAAAATACGGAGAAAAAGGCACAGCACACTTGGGCAAAATAGTTATGAGCTCAGGCGAAAACCCAGTGTTAGGAAGAAAAGTACTAATGGACATAGCAAAACCACACTTGACCTTAATATGTGGAAAAAGAGGCGGAGGGAAAAGCCACACAATGGCTGTTATTTTAGAAGAAATGGCAAAACAACCAATAGAAATCAAAACAAGAATGAGCACAATAGTCATAGACACTGTTGGAATATTTTGGAGCATGAAATACCCAGCAAAAACAAACTACAACGAAATAAGCGAATGGGAATTAGAACCTCAAAGCACAGACTTAAGAGTCCTTGTTCCTGAAAACCAAGTAGAATTCTACAAAAACCAAAACATACCAATAGAAGGAGCCTTCACAATAAAAACTTCAGAGTTAGAAGCCCAAGACTGGATGGCTTTATTCAAAGTCTCGTGGAAAGACCCAGAAGGAATACTAATTACAAGAATAATAGAAGAAACAAAACAAAAGTTAGGCACAAGGTACAGCATACAAGACATAATAACAGCAATAAAAAAAGACGAAGAATCAGAAAAAAACACTAAAGAAGCAGTAATAGGCAGGTTTGAAACAGCAAAAACACTAAACCTGTTTGAAAAAGAAGGGTACAGAATAAAAGAAATAGCAAAGCCAGGACAAATAACAATAATAGACGTTTCAACTTACAGACAAACAACAGAAAGCGAAGGCACAAGAGACACAATAGTATCACTAATAGGAAAAAGACTTTTTGAAGAAAGAATGAAGTACAGAAAAGAAGAAGAAATAAGACTAATAAAGGGCCAAACGAGAAGCAGCGAATTACCACTAATATGGTTATTCATAGACGAAGCACACATGTTCATGCCAAAAGACCAAGAAAGCACAGCACTAAAAACACTACTCGAATGGGTAAGAGTAGGAAGACAACCAGGATTATCATTAGTGTTAGCAACACAAAGACCAGACAAATTACACCCAGACTGCATAAGCCAATGCGACATATTCATTTCTCATAGAATGACATCACAATTAGACATAGAAGCAGTCTCACAACTAAGACCAAGCTACATACAAACAGACTTTGGAAAATACTACCAAGAAATGCCACGCTCAAAGGGCTACGCCATAATATTAGACGACGAAACAGAAAAAGTAATGCTAACAAAAATAAGACCAAGACTAAGTTGGGACGCAGGCACAACAGCAACAGCATTCAGAGAATAAACCATGGGCCTGGCAGGAATTGAACCTGCTACCTCGACCGTGTGAAGGTCGCGTCATAACCAATAGACCACAGGCCCAAAATAAAAAACAACCAAGTATTTAAAACAAAATTGCAAAAAAACAAAAAAAAGCCAACAAACTAAAAAAAACAATACACAAAACTTTAATCACAAGTTATGACAAATAAAAAAACGCATTTCAAGTAAGCAAAACTCTCAACAAACCCAAAGGCGAAACAAGATCTTTTTTAGCAGTCTCATTAGCAAGCATCCCAGAAATAATCTCTCTAACCTTAGGCTTTTTTGCAGCCTTATCAATAAACAAATTCAAAAGCCACTTATTACTACCAAGCCTTTGCATATTATAAGAAGTCTTAAGCTCAGGCCCAATTGTATCCCAAAGCTCTTTATCATACTTAGAAAGAGTTGCCTCAGAAAAATCACCCTTAACAAAAGCCTCAGCAATTGTTTTAGCAGCTATCTTCCCAGAAGTCATAGCATTACCAACACCCTCACCAGAAAAAGGATCAACAAGAGAAGCCGCATCACCAACCAAAACAAAACCATTACCATGATTTTTCCTATGATAAGAACCCAAAGGCAAAGTCCAAACTTTAATGCCTTGCTCGTCAATAACAGCACTCTTGAACCTATCCCTAAAAAGAGGATTATTAGCTATTATTTGCTCTTGAGTTTTCTTCAAATCAAGCTTACGCCTATTCTTTTCACTCGTAAGCAAACCAAGACCAACGTTAGCCCAACCGTCATTCAAAGGAAAAATCCAAAAATAGCCAGGCATTATCTCATCAACAAAATGAAGCTCAATATTACCAGACATTCCAGAAACGCCTTTATAATAACCCCTCGTTGCAATAACCTGATGCTGAGGCGGAGAAAAACCATTGCCAGTCTTCTGAGCAACAACACTACTCGTGCCATCAGCACCAACAACAACCTTAGCTCTAAACTCCCTAACAACGCCATCCTTATCTTTGCCTCTCACACCAACAACAAAACCATTATCAAACAAAAGATCAGAAACAACAAAACCCTCAAGCACGTCAACTTGCTTTTTAGCATTCCTAAAAAGAACATTATCAGTAACAAAACGCCTCATGACAAAACCAGGTTTAGTTTTAGCCTGCCTATCAGACCCAGGAAAAGGAATCTCAACAATAGTGCCTTTAGTATTACTAAACAAAACACCATAAACACCCTCATGCGGCTCACTCAAATAATCATGCAACAAGCCAAGCTCCTTGGCAATACCAACGCTTTTGCCAGAGAAAGCATCACCACAAATCTTATCACGAGGAAAAAAAGCCTTGTCTAAAAGCAAAACATTATCAACACCAAACTTTTTCAAAAACAAAGCACAAGAACTCCCAGCAGGACCAGCACCAACAACAACAACATCATAAGAGTCTTTCAAAACAACCATTCAAAAAAGCAAGAGAAAAGAGTTTTTAAAACTTTTTAAAACTTCCTTTTCGGAATAATAAAAAACTTGCTCTTCAAACGCCACAAACCAACAAACAAAGAAGCAAAACCAATTGAAAGAATAATAAAAACCATTAACAAATCAAAATCACTAAAACGCAAAGACAAAGAAATAAAATCAGACTCAGGAGACTTAACAATAACAAAAAACCTTTTCACGACCTCGTTAGAACCAGAAGCAAAAACAAAAGAATCTTTCCTCTTAGCACTAACACTCAAAGTTTCAACAGCACTAAAAGAAGGAGCCACGAAATCAAAAAAAAACTCTTTTTCCTCACCAGCACCCAAAAAAATATCTTTCTCTGTTTCCAAAAAAGACCAACCAGAAGGAGCAGAAACAGAAACAACCAAATGCAAAGAATCAGAACCAGGATTAAAAATAACGCCCCTAATTCTTCCTTTCCCACCAACATAAACATCCTCAACTACAACGTCCCTAAAAATAACGTCAACAGCAGAAGGCTCAATAACACTCAAAGTAGAACTAAAATCCACAAAAGCATTATTACCAAAAACCCTAAAAGCAACCAAGTAAGAACGCTTTTCAGCATCAAGAGGCACATTAAGCTTCAAAACAAAATAAGCAGACTCATTAGGCAACAAAGACTTTTTCTCTTGATCAAAAGAAAACCAAGAAGAAGGCAAACCCTCAAGAATAATATTCAAATCCCTTACTTCAACATTGCCAAAATTCTTTACTTTTATACCAAAAAAACCAACCTCACCAGGGCTTATAACCAAAACTTTAGAAAAATCCTCAACAACAAGCCTTGCAACTTGCTCCTGAGAAAAAAACAAATTTTTTTCAACAAAATCATAACGCTTAGACTTATCAGGAGAATAAAGAGAAACAACCAAACGCCTTGCAGAAGAATCTGAAGGAATCCACTTCTCAGAAATAACAACACGAACAACACGCCCAGAAAAAACAGTAGGAACAGGTTGCTCAAAAGAAAACTCCAAAGAATTACCTTTAAAAACTTGAACAACCGCCACAAAAGAATAAGGATTAGGCAAACCATTAGCAACCAAAAAAGAAATAGTAGAAGGAACACCAACAGAAAGAGGCTCCACCTTCAACTCTCTAATAGCAATAGGAGAACCACCAGAAGGGCCAGCGCCACCTCCACCGCCAGCGCTCGTAGAAGTTGAAACACCACAAGGAGAACAAGGGCCACCACAATCAACACCTAACTCACCCTGGTTTTGAATTCCGTCATTACAAGAAGCCAAAGGAGCACAAACAGGACAAACATCATTACCACAATCAACACCAGTTTCAGAATCATCCTGAACACCATTAAAATTACAAACCCTAATTACTTTCTCAGGAAAAAAAACACCAACATTCAAATCAAAATAAGAATTACTCCAAAGACCAGTCTGAACATCACCACTAACAAAATTCACATCAACAGGACCAGAACCAAAGCCAGAAACATCAGAAGAACTAAAAAAATTCACATCAATAAAGCTATTAGACCAATTAGGAGCACCGAAAGAAAAAGAGAAAAAAAATACAAAAAACAAAAAAAACAAAACCCTAAACAAAAAAACGACCATAAAACCCCCAAATAAACATAAATAAAACACAAAAATAATAAAAACACTAAATAAAGCCACTAATCTCTAAAGAATGACTGAAAAAAAACAAAAAAAATAAAACCCCAAAAAATACAAAAAAAACAACTAAAATAAAAAATAAAAACAAGTTAAAAAAAAATATGACTAAAAAACATGATTTCTACAAAAACCAAAAAAAGACTGAAAAAACAAAAACGACTTTAAAAAGCCCTAAAAAAAGTATTGATGAAAAGCATAAAGGAAAAATTAGTTTACCTCATTTGGCAAAGAATCACAAGCAACACCAAAACACTTTGCCTTTTGCCCATTAATCTCAACCTCTTTTTCCTTCAACTCGAAATTCTTATCCTGCGGGAAAACGGCCTCAACAAAACCATCAAACAAATTATTCAAACCAAAAAAATTGCTAAACTTTGAAAACAACGAAGCAACGTCAGACAAAAAATTAGAAAAAAAATTCAAAGAAAAAAAACCAACATTAGAATCTGGAATATCATTAACATCGCTCAAATAATTAGAATCCGAAAAATTAGAATCAACAACATTCAAATCAAAAACACTGTTAAAATCCCCAACATTAAAATCTACAACAAAAAAATTAGAATCAAAAAAATTGTTCACATCAAAATTATTGTAATCACTACTATCAACAAAAACATTCAAATCAAAACTATTATAATCAACAATAGCATTCAAATCATTAGAGTCAAAACTTGAGCTGAAACCAAAAGGAAAAAAAAGAAAAAAAAAGAAAAAAGATAAGCTTTTTTTCTTTGGCATTCAAAAATCACTTATTAGGAGTTGGAACTAAAATACAACCATTTTGAGCTAAAACAATAGCTTGAGCAACAAAATTACCGTCAGGCAATTGTTGAACATTAACACCCTGCTGTAAAAGATTGGCAGCTTGTTCTTTTGAAACAGGCAAAGTGGCCTGTTGAGTAACATAATTCCAAGCACCACCATTAGCAGTACACCAATCCAAGTTAGCGGCCTGCAAAGCAGTAATCCTCGTAGTTAAATCAATTTGATCACGAGCAATACCAATCAAAAAATTTTTGTCTTCTTCGCTTAAAAAAAGCTTTGTTGATTGCTGCTGATTAGAGCCAAAAGCCAAATAACCAACACCAAAGCCAAGGAACACAGCAACAATAACGCCCAAAGCAAAAACTTTTTCATCAACCTGCATAAAAAACCCCCAAAAATTTTAATTAAACTAATACGATATTTGATTTATTAACATATCCATCAACCTTATTTTTGAAAACAATCTACCTAAAGCCAAATTTAAAAGACTTTAACCCATGGACGTTTTTCTCAATTTTTTGGATTTAAGGTCTTTTAAGTCTTTTTATTTGTTAGTCATATTTTTTAATCGCAATTCACATTTTTGAACTTGAAAATAAAACTCACTTATTCAAAATGAGTTTCCCGCCTTTCATAATAGTAAAATTAGCATCAGGAGACTTTTCAATTATCAATTTCTTACCAGAGCTCAAAACCAAAGAACCAGTGTTAGAAATAATCATACCACCTCTTTTAATATGAACATTTGCTGAAAGACTACAAGTAGAGGTAAGCATACAAGTTTGACCATCATTTATAATCCAATCTTGAGTAGGAAAAAAAGGACAAATACAAGCAGTATTCCAGCGAACATTATCTTTTTTAGAACCGAAAAACATTGCAGAACCATTCCAATCAACTAACATTTCACAAGAGTTGCTTGGAAAGCAAATCCTGTTAGAGTCAGCTGAAAAACTAACACCCTTGTTAGAACCAGAAGAAACATTCAAATCAGACCTAAACAAAGCAACACCATTAACATCCAAACGCTGAGAAGGAGAAACAACATTAACACCAACATTACCAGAACCAGAAACAAACAAAGAAGGAACAGAACCTAAAGAAGAAACAACATTAAAATCACCAACAACATTCAACCTATTAGCAGGAACAGAAGTATTAATACCAACACTAACAGCATTAGAATCAACACCACCCAAAACCAAAGCATTAGACTTATTAACAACAGCACCATAACCAATAGCAACAGCTTTAGAAACGTTTAAATCGGAGCGAGCCTCATAACCTAAAAACAAGTTATAATTACCATCGCTCTTATTACCACCTGCAAAATAGCCAAGCGCAACATTGTTAGAACCTTTAACCAACGAACTTAAAACATTAGAACCAACGCCAGTATTATTATTACCATCAACAACACTTGAAAAACACAAATTGCCAAAACAACTATTATTCATTGAAGTTGTAGAATTTTTT
>JAWANB010000020.1:0-16081 GCA_038895675.1 Candidatus Iainarchaeum sp. | reverse complement strand
AAGGAGAACCTTCTTTATGCTGTGATTTTACAACCATGCCACCGCTACACTTTGCAATTGTTTCAGCTCCAGTAATATCTGTAAGAACTATTATCGTGTTATTATGTGAAGCATAAATATGGATTATTCCAGTTTTAGTCATTGTATTTCACCTTCTACTTCTTCCCCTTTTGCTTCTTCAAATTCTTTTTTTATTTCTTCTCTTGATTTTTTAGTTTCGTGATTTTCAATTTTTATTTGCTTTCTATACCATCCTATTCTATCGACTTCTGACAAAGGTACAAGGTATGATGGGGTAGTTATTTTCTTTGAATTTATAGCAATATGGCCATGAGTAATAAATTGTCTTGCCTGTTTTGTCGAGTTAGCAAAGCCTTTTCTATAAACATAAGTTTGTAATCTTCTTTCAAGCACTTCTTCTATTTTTAAGCCAAGCACGTCATCTATAGTGGTTCCTTCTTTTGCTAAACCTATTTTTGAGAGACTGCTCATTAATTCTGCTTCTCTTTGAGTTCTTTTTTCTAAAGGCAAAGCCAATAGTTCTCTCGCTTGTTTCTTTTTGTTTCTAAGCCACGTTTGAACTCTTCTTAATTCTCTTTTATTCTTTAAACCATAAAAGTCCAACAATTTTCTTTCTTCCTCAAGAAGTTCTTTATCCCATTGCTTTCTTGGGTTTTTATACATTTTCCTTTTTTTTGCAGGGTCTCCCATTTAATCACCTTTACTTTTTCTTCTCCTGTTTTTTTGCTTCTTGTTTTTGAGCCGGTTTAGGTGCAGCTGCTTTCGTCACTTCTTTCTTCATTACTCCTACTACGTTGCCTTTACCTCTATGCGTTGATTTTGTTCTTTGGCCTCTAACAGGCAATCCCCATTGGTGTCTTAGGCCTCTATAGCTTTTAATTTCTTTGAGTCTTGACAAGTCTTCTCTTAAAGCCAAGTCAAGTTCAGACATTACTTTGTGAGTGCTTTCTCCTGTGTAAAAGTCCTTTCTTCTATTCAAATTCCATTCTGGAATGTTAAATTTTTGTGGAGCCAAAACTATTTCTTCCAACTTTTTTGATTTTTCTTCATCCAACAAACCAAGTTTGGTATTGTGCGGTATGCCAGTAAGTTCTTCAAATGCTATTGCAATGTTTTTACCCATCCTAATGCCCACTCCTTTTATTTTTGTGAGTGCCCTCTCAATACTTTTTCTTCCATCTAAGTCAATTCCTGCTATTCTGACTATCAGTCTTTCTTCCGTTTTTTTTTCGCTCATCATTCATCACTAAATTTAAAGTATTTTTTATCCTCTAAGTTTTCTACTTTTATTTTTTTTCCTAACGGAATCAATTGCATTATGTTGCATTTTCGTTTTCTTACTTTTGGGCCAACTATCATAACATTTTTTTCATCAATTATTTTTATCACTACTGCTTTTTCACCTGCTTCTCGCCCTGTTGTTTTTATGCATACGTCGCCAACTTCTATCGCTCGCATTATTTCACCTTTAACATTTCTTTTACAAACTTTCTTTGTTCTGCTGGAACATCATTTATTTTTTTTGTTCCTGCAACCACTAAAGCAAATTGTTCTGCCACCATTTTTCTTGCTTTGCCTGAAAGAATGCCGCCAAATTTGGCGTTAGGTCTTTTTTTGCTCTTCGTTTTTTCTTTTTTTGTTTTCTTCATTCCATGCAAATTTTGTTTTAGAATAGCACATTTATGTTTGCCTTTTTTTCTTCTCAAGTAAAGAGTTGTTGGCTTAGAGCTCGGGGTTCTTCTAAAAACTTTTTTCTTCATTCTTGTTTGTCTGTCAACCATTCACAGCAACTCCTTTGCTATCTACTTTTTCTAATATCCTGTTTTCAAAAAATCTTATTATTAAACTAAAAACAAGGTAAATTAGAATGTACCATCCTAAATAATTTGTTTTATCGTAAAGTATTATGAGATTGTTCCAAGTGCTGATATTGAATAAGTCAAAATTTCCAAACCATGGGACTGGAACTGGCAGGTTAATGACAGCTTCACCATAGAGGCTTGATAAAAGCCAGAATGCAGGCAAAAAAAACACCATTGAAATCATAGTGAACTTTAAAGTTCCTTGCATCATTTTTTGCATTATTTCAAGGACTTCGTTTTGCAAGGACTCAAGTTCGTTCTTAGATTTTTCGTCATTTTTAGTCATTAATTCTCGCATCCTCTTGTTTTTTTCTTTCAATTTTTCTTGGTCCGCTTTCATTTGTTTTTTGTTCATTACTTTATTTTGTATTATGCTTGAAAGCAAAGCTAAAACGCTGGAAATGATAGCAATATCAACCATGGGATTAACAAGCTGCATAAAAAACACCGTTAGAAAGATTTTAGAATCGGAGTTTTATTAATTATCCCACCGATTTATTTTAAAATCCCCCTCCTTGTCCTAAAAAGCCTCTTAATAGAGGATTTGTTTCTGCTACTTGGGTTTTAGCAATTTCTTCGTAAAGCCTGTAAATTATTCCGGCTGTAAGTAATATTCCAGTTCCAGAGCCTAAAGCCCCAGTAATGTCAGCCAAGCCAGCTAAAAGTCCGACAAAAGCAGAACCAAGGATAGTTATGGTTGGTACATACCTTTCAAGTACTTGCCTTATCACTCTTGGATCTCTTCTAAAGCCAGGTATTGACATGCCTGCTCTTTCGAGTTGCTCTGCAATTTTATCAGGCCCTTGACCACCAACCTCAATCCAAAGTCTTCCAAATATAATACAAACAATGACCAGCAAAATAACATATATAATAGCTTGAAGCACGCTACCCCCTAATCCTATAAATTGAAGTTTTGTAATGCTTTCTATCATTTGAGTAACCAAAGTTTGCGAAAATCCTTCCAAAAAGACTTTTTCTATTAAGCCATGTTGTGGTGTTGTTATTGTTGCAAGTCCGCCCATTATTTGTCCTAAAATAGGCGTGTTTTTTGTCAGTTGTGCCCAAATACTTATGTTTATGAAAAGTGCAGAAGCTAATATAACAGGCATGTTTGAAACATACAAAAATTTTAATGGATATCTGCCTCCAGTGCCTTTTCTCCCAAGCGTAATAGGTATGTTCACGTGAATTCCTTCAGCATAAACAACTACAAAGAAAACTACGATAGTTGATATTATTGGCAAAAGAGCTATGATGAAAGCATTAGTGAGATTTTGAGTTATTTCTTTGAAGAAAATAAACAAAAGACCTTGGCCATTAAAACCTGCAAAGTCTCCTTCAAGATTCAAAGGGGTGAATATTCGCCAAATTATTTCTAAAGAAACACCTGCAGCAATGAATAATCCGATACCAGAACCAATCCCATACTTTGTAACTATTTCGTCAAGATAAATCAAAAGTATTGCACCCAAAGCAACTTGTAATATTACCAACCAAGCAAGATTTGGAAGTGGCACCAAAGCTCCCATGAGTACATAAGCACTTGCTTCTACGAAAGCCAATATTATTGCAAGTAATTTTTGAGTTCCGCTAAATTGTTTTCTTTGCTCCGGATTACTAAAATCCAATTTTATTAAGCCACCACCAACAAGCAATTGCAATATTATTGAAGCAAGGACTATAGGCCCTATACCAACAGTAATCAAGGTTCCAACAGACGCAGCTAAAATAATTTGAGCTCTTTGAAGATCCCCGAGCTCTGCTTTATCAAGACCGAAAACAGTTATGTTTCCCATGGCAAAAAAAATCAATAACACAACTAAAGTCCAAACAAGTCTTTCAGTTAACGTGCCTTTCTTTTCAGGAGATGTGACTTCAGGCAATAAAGTGTAAATAGGCTTCAACGCTTCTAATCCACTCATTTTTCTTCACCAATCTCTAAAATTTTTCCTCCACTTTGAAGAATTTTTTCAGAAGCTTTTTCAGAAACCTTCGCATTAACCACCACTAATTTTTCTTTCAAATTGCCCTTTGAAAGTACTTTTCCAAAACCTAATTTTTTTCCATCCAAAACGTAAAAACCATCTTCGACTTTTGCTTTGCCCTCTTTAACCCATTCCTGTAATCTATTTGAAATCTGATCAAGGTTAAGTGCAGGCATTTTTTTCTTAGGCTTTCTAGTTATTTTCACGCCAAAGTAAGTATAGTACTTTGAAAATTTGTGTTTGTGACTACCTGCCTTACCTCTACCTCCTCTAGTTCCAGCACCTCTCCTGTTCTTTTTATCTCCAGCTCCATGCTGTCTCATTCCTCTCAACTTGTTTTTTTTCCTTCTTTTTCTCACTACCATACTAAAACCTCAAATCATTCTAAGTATCAAATCGTTTATCTTTTCTTTTCTATTACCCAAAGCACCACCTATAGAATAAGGTTTTTTTATTCCTTTTCTTTCATAACCTTTTTTAGGAGGCCTTAAACGAAAGACCTTGTTTATTCCGAGTTGTTCCAAACCGCTTTTTCCAGAAACTATTAATTCTGCCAGCTCTTCAAAATTAGTGACTTTCATTTTTTTTAATTGTTCTTCGTCAATTTTTTCTTTTCCTATTTTACCTCTCTTTTCAAGAACCTTTGCTAAAACTTCTGACTTTATTTCACCAAAAGTAACATAATCTTTTACCTTTTCAACCATTTTTAAGAATTGCTTCTCTTTTTTTACTAACACCATATTGTTTGGTCTAAAAAGATTAAGCAAATCTAACGTGTACTTTATATCTGGCTTCAAATTTACGCTACCTCTAACCCTGATTACTGCAATCATTGTTGTTCACCTATCTTTCTTTTCATTTCTTCACTTAATTTTACTTTGTTCGTTTTCATCAAAGCTTTTATTGTTGCACTCACAAATTCAAGAGTAGAGTTAGTGTTTCCTTTTGTTTTACTCCAAACGTCTTTTATTCCAACAAAACTTAACACGTCTTTTATAGCATCTCCAACAACCAACCCGGTTCCTCTTGGCGCTGGCATTAAAGTAACTTCTATCGAAGAATGCTTTCCAACTACCTTAAAAGGAACAGAATGCTTTTCATTGCACCTACATTCCCAACTACCACAACCTTTTTTGACTTTTACTAAAGCCATTTTTGCAGCCCTCGTTGCTTTTTGTATTGCAGGAACTCTTTCTTTGTCCTTTCCAGTTCCTACTCCAACGTACGAATTTTCATCTCCCACAAGTATTGTTGCTCTATAAGAAAAGTTTCTTCCTTGCCTTGTTATTCTTGCAGTTTTTTTAAATTCTATTAACTTGCTTTTCAATTCAGGGACTAAAATATCAACTATTTCTGGCTCCATTACCTTTAAACCTCTATTAAAATATTCATCTAAAGTACTTATTTCACCGTTTTTTACTAATCTTCCCCCTTCAGTTAGTGGTACCCATTCTAAAGTAGTTTCTTCTTCACTTTCAACAAACTTTTCTTCTTCATTTTCTACTTTTCTTTTCTTTTGTTCTCTCCTTGGCATTCGCATCAAAACTCCTTGTCAATTTTATCTTTCACTTGAGCAAAATTCTTTGCTGTTTCCTCTCCTATGTGTTTGCCAGAAGCCCTTTCTATCGTTGGCAAGACCTCTTTTTCGAGAGGTATTTCAAGACCTGCGTCAAGTGCTCCCATCAGAGCCGTGAAAACTGCGCTTCCATGAACAGGAGACGCAACACCTATGTCAAGCACGGCTTTTTTTATTCCTGCCTTAAAAGCTTTTTTTGCGCAAGCATAACCTGACAAATACGCTGAAGGCAAATTGCCACAATGTCCTTTCCATCCAAGTTTTTTCAAAGCAATGCTTGAAAAAGTTATTAAAGTTTTGTCGCCTTGCGGCTCATAATTAACTATTTGAACTATTATTGACTTGTTTCTTTTTCTTACTACCAACCTTGGTTGTTTTGACTTTAACAAAGCCAATCTTTTTTTGTAATCAGTAAAACCTTTTCTTCTCCTTCTTAATTTGACTTTATAAGTTGGCTTATTACTCATTTTTTCATCTCCTCAACCATAGCCAATAATTGTTTTTTTCCTTTGAAAAAATTTCCTTTTATTTTCAAGTAAATTTTTCTCGGGTCTTCTTTGAACTTTGCTCCAGACTTTTTTAGTTCTTTCAAAATTTTTCTTTGTGCTCTAACATTTTTTATCCAATACTCTCTATTACCTTTTCGAGTCTTTTTTGTTCCAGTCCTTTTACCTCTTCCTCTCTTTCTTCCTTTTTCTTTTTTTAGTTTTAATATTCTTGCCTTGCCTCTACTATGAAAAGCTGTTTTCCTTTTCGTTATCATTTTTTCTTTTATTAGAACTCTAACATCGTCCTTTGTCATGGCTTCTTTTATTCTTTGTTTTGCTAAAGGAGAAACCCATACTTTTGTTGTTCCTACCTTCAATATTTTTGCAGCCAATCTTTTTGCTCTTTCGTATTCCATATCCTCACCTTTAAGGATTTAGCACCTTTAACCCAAGTTCTATTGCTTTGTCTACAATCATTAACTTTTTTTTCTTTCCTATGCCTGAAGCAATTCTAACAGCAACTTCTTTTGGTAGTACTTCTAATTCTTTAATGCTTTTCACTCTTACTTCTTTATAACCACTCGGGTGATATCCTCTAATTTCTCTTATAGTTCTATACCCGACCCTTGGCATAAATCCTTCACTTTGGTCATGATTCATGTCTATGCCGCGAGGAAAACGCCACTTGTTCCATTTTTCTTTGCTTTTTCTTCTTATGCTTCTTTTTCCAAAATGTCCTCTAAAAGTCGGCAATCGTGCTTTTGTTAGCACCAGCTTTCTTTTTTTTGCTGTTTCTTTACTTGCTTTCTTAACTACTTTTCTGCTTTTTTTCTCTTTTTTTTGCGGTTTTTCTTTTTCATTTTTAACTTCTTTTGTTTCTTCCTTCATAATATTACCTCATTCTCTCGAAACTATGTAAATGCCATCTTGGAAGACTCTCTTGTCTTTACCTTTAATTCTCGTGACTACTTCCATGTTAGCAGCCGTTTGGCCAACGTCTTCCTTATTATTTCCGCTCACAATTATTTCTTTTCCTTTTACTTCAACTTTCGTGTTTCCCACTATTTTTGCTTTTTTTGGGTGCTTTGCTCCGCCCAAATTGTTTATTTCTACAAACCCGTTTTTTACAGAGACGTTCAAAGGAAAGTGACTATAAACTATTTCAAGT
Source organism: Candidatus Iainarchaeum sp. (assembly GCA_038895675.1). GTDB lineage: Archaea > Iainarchaeota > Iainarchaeia > Iainarchaeales > Iainarchaeaceae > CABMIU01. The sequence continues at coordinate 8,978 of JAWANB010000020.1, read as the reverse complement.
TTATACGTAAATCCTTTTTCAATTCCTTTTATCATATTTTTTATGTGTGATGCTATTGACCCTGCTTCAGCCTTTGATTTTTTTCTTTTATCAAGTTGATAAACAACTATTTTATCGTCTTTCACTTCCGCTTTAGCTGCTGAGAAACTAAAGCTTTTTGAAATTTCCTTATTGTTTCCACTTATATTTAAAACATTTTTTTCAATACTTGCCTTAAAGCCTTGTGGCAACTCTATTGTTTCAAAAACTTTTTCTTCCATAAAACCACTCTTCAGTAAACATAAACTAATAACCTTCCTCCTAAATTCAATTGTTTTGCTTTGTCGTGGGTCATTATTCCTTTTGATGTTGACACAATTATTTTTCCGACATCGTAAGCAGGCAAATATCTTTTTTCAAATTTTTCAAATTCATCTTTTTTGACAGCATGCCTTGGCTTTATTGCTCTGCATTCGTTTATTTTTCCTATCAATCTGACTTTGAAAGACCCACCATTTTTCGCTTCTATTAGAGAATATTCTCCTATGTAACCATTTTCTTGCATTACTCTTAGTATTTCTCCAAGCAATTTTGAACTTGGTTTCAGTATGCATTCTTTCTTAGCTGCGTTTTCATTATTTTTTAGGTTTATCATTGCGTCTGCTATAGTGTCTTTTCCCATTTTTTATCACCTAATCGTACTTCCTGAAACCAATCACTTCAGCATTATCTTTGAAACATCTTCTACAAATTCCAAGCCCATACTTGCTTACAACTCCTTTGTGTGTTCCGCATCTTTTGCAAGTTTTAGGCTGAACCTTGTAAGGCTTTTTTTGTTTTTGTTCGCTCATATTATCTCTACTCCAAATTTTTGTTTGATGAACTCTATTGCTTCTTGTTGAGTTACTAATTGTCTTTTTCCAACCTTGCTTTTTTTGATTTTTCTTTTTTTTACTCTATACCCTGGTTTTTCAAGCGTCACCAAGACGTCAAAGCCTTTTATCCCAAGTTTTGGGTCATACTTTGCTTTTGGCATGTCAATATATTCTTTTACTCCAAAACCAAAGTTTCCAAGCTTATCAAAGCTTTTTTTCTTTAGTTTTTTGTCTATTGCTATAAAAGCTTCTCTTAAAAATTCTTCTGCCTTTTTGCCTCTTAAGGTCACTTTAGTGCCTATTGTTAAACCCTCTCTTATACCCCACGTAGGTTGCTTTACTTTTGCCTTGGTCAGTATTGGTTTTGAATTAGTAAGCATTTTTAGGATAGTCACGGCTTTTTCAAGTTCTTCACCGGTTTTTCCAACCCCAATGTTTAGAGTGACTTTTTCTATCCTAATATCTTTCATTTTGTCTTCCACTTTACTCACCTTTCAAAACCTCTATTTCTGGATTTTCTTTACCTACGACATAAACATTCTTGGCTATTGTAACAATTTTTCCTTCTTTAGTTTCAAGCTCTACTGCTTTTCTTCTATTTATAGAGCCTTCAATTATCTTTGTTATCTTGCCTATTATTCCAACATGGCTTCCGTCAACTATCAATGCTTTATTTCCCACTTCTAACCTGTAAGTCTCTAAAAATTTTTTTTCAGGTAATGACAATTTTATAGAGTCTCCGACAAAAACTTCTTTTTCAGGCACCTCAATATTAAAGCCATCATTGGTTGTTACAATCACTTTTCCTTTTTTTGCTTTTCGCTTTTTTTCTACTCTCGAAACTTTAAAGCCTTTGTCTTGCGTTTCTTTTAATTTTAACCTGCCTTTTTTGTCAACTATTGCTCTATACGCTATCTTGAGTTTTGGCAGTTCTATTATATCAAACAAGCCCACGTTAAAGCTCATTTTTTTTCTAACTATTCCATTCACTAAAACTAAACCAGACGAAACAATCGCTTTTGTCTCTTTCGTGTTTTTAGCTAACCTTAAAATGTCTTTTAAACAAAAACCCAAAGTAACTGCACTCTTTTTTGAGTGAGTTCCTGGCTTTATTTTTGGCACAAACTCTTTTTGTTTTCTATTTACATGTACTATTTTAGGTGCTGAAATTGCTTTTTGAACTTTCCTTTCTCCTCTTTTTGCCATACTCTATCACTTTTTTTTCCTTGCTTTGAATCTCCTATTGTCTTTTTCATCGATTGCTATTATCATCAAATTGCTTGGCCTGAAAGGAACTAAAACTTCAGTTCCATTTGCTTTTTTTCTTACAATATTTTCAAGGAAAACTTGCCTTTTTGTTCTTCTCACTTCAACAACTTTTGCTTGTTTTCCAACATACTTTTTATCTCCTCTCATTACTTTTACTAAGTCCCCTTTTCTCAACTCGAGGCTTCTTCTGCCAATTTTTGCTCTTAACTCTTTTGACAAGTGTGCTGAAAACTCTTTTCTTACTTTATGAAGTGCAATCGTATAATTTGATTTTCTTCTCTTTGATGGTTTTGAGCTTTTTTCTTTGATTTTTTGTTTCATTTTAAACAACTCCAGCACTTATTCCTGCTATTTTTGGGTATCTTTCTCCAACTTCCTTTGCAACTACCCCTTTCACTTCAGAACCTTTAGGCATTCCTTTTTCATCCACTAAAACGACTGCATTATCCTCAAACTTTATTCTAGTCCCGTCAGGTCTTCTATATTCTTTTTTAACTCTAACAACAACTGCATATTCTACCTTTTTTCTCATTTCTTGCTTTCCTTTTTTTACAACTACCTTGCACAAGTCCGCTATTCCGCCTCTCGGTTGCCTATTTTTCACTGCTTTATAATTGAGGAAAGTAATTATTTTTACTTCCTTAGCCCCAGAGTTATCTGCACAAGTACATATGCTACCATGCCCTAATGACCTAACTCCATGAGCTGTTATTGCTTTCATTTTGAATCCCTCTTAATCACTTCCATAATTATGAAACTCTTTGTTTTGCTCAATTTTCTGGTTTCACCTATTTTTACTATGTCTCCTTCTTTTGCTGCAATGTTTTCAGGGTTGTGTGCTTTTATTTTTGACCTTACTTTTTCATACCTCTCATACTTTGGCACGTACCTAACTGACTTTATTTCAACTATTGCTGTCTTGGCCATTTTAGTGCTAACTACTTTTCCTTCTAGCAAAGCTCCTCTCACCGAAATTTTTGTGTTTTTTTTATCCATTCAATCACCTAACAGCGCTTTACTCTTTGTTCTGGCAAATACCTTATTTTGTCTCCTTCCACTTTTGCTATTTCGTCACCTAAAAAAAATTCAAATATGCCTTTTTGTTTTGGAACTTTTATCTCCCTATTTTTTATCTCTACAATAAACATGTTTTTTGTTTCGTCCACTACTTTTCCAACTATTTTTTTTTGCATGTTTGGAGACCTTATTCTTACTTTTAACCCTATCATTTCATGCATCATAATATTTTCTTTTGTTATTGTCCAATTTTCTCCTTTAAGCATCTATTAACTCTCCTTTGTATCCATTCTTCAACAATATTTCTTTTACTTTTGCAAGGTGCCTTCCTTGCAATACTATTTCGTTTCCTTTGTGTGTTCCTCCACAAGCCAACTTTTGTTTCATTTCCTTTTCAAGTCTTTTGACTTCCTGTTCGTCTTCAAGACCGCTAATTACTGTGACGAACTTCCCGAACCTTCTTTGAACTTCCCTAACTTTTATTTTTTGTGTTTCTTTTTTTATTTCGCCGAAGTCCAGTAAGTCTTTCGGTAAGCCTGTTATCTTGTCTATTTCTACCATTACTTTACTTTCACCCCTTTGTTTTTTTCTGAAATTATTGTCAATATCCGTGCAATTCTTCTTCTAATATTTTTTATTTTTGCAGGTTTTTCAGCTCTTGTTCCATGAGCTATGCTTGCTTTTTCTTTACCTAATTCTGTTCTCAACTGAACTATTTCTGCTTCAAGTTCTTCTATTGACTTGTCTCTTAAAGGCAAAAGTTTTTTATTAGGCATTGCCTTGCACCTCGTTTTCTTTTTGCTCTGTTTTTTCCGTTTCTTGGATCTCTTGCTTTGGTTCTTTTTCTTCCTTTTTTTCATTTTGCATTTCTTTTTCTTTTATATAGTCTTGTATTTTGAGTTTATCTGGGAATTTTGTTTCAGGTCTCACTATCCTTACTTTTATGCCTATCGCCCCGACTTTTGGATAAGCGCTGGCGGCTCCATAATCAACTAATCTTGCTTGTTCTCCTATTTTTTTCATGTAACCATCTGCAAACCTCATTCTCTTTTTTCTTCCAGCCTTACCTGTTATTTTTCCACTAACTATTATTTCTACCCCTTGTGCTCCAGCTTTCTTTGCGTCTTGCAAACTTTTGAATACTACACTTCTCCACGAAAAGCCTTTTTCAATCATAGCTTTGATTTTATTCGCAATAGCTTGCGCGTGCAACTCTTGCTTTGGTATTTCTCTTATTTCAAGTTGTGGATTGTCTATTCCGAACTTTTTTCCTATTTGTTCTGTCAATTGTGAAATATTGCTTCCACTTTTTCCAATAGCCAAACCAGGTTTTGTAACATTAACTATTATCCTTGTCACTAAAGGCGTTTTCATTATTTCCGTCCCAGTGAAACCTGCTTTGTCAAGTTCTTTAGCTAAAAAGTCGTCAAGCTCAAGTTTTTTTAACCCTTGTGCTACAAAAGACTTTTCTATCAAATCATTTCGCCTCCTTTACAACAACTTCCATGTGGCAAGACTTTCTCTTTCTTCTTTTGCCAGCTATTCTTCCCATTGGTTGATAAGCTATCCTTCTAAAACCCTGCGATGCAAAAGCATGAACTATAATCAAGTTGTCAGCATCAAGGCCCTTATTGTTGGCATTAGCCTTTGCCAATTCTAACAATTCAATAAAAGCCTTTGCAGCTCTTACTGGGTATCTACCTGATTTTACATAGCTCTTTGCTTCACCTTTCCTATGCGGGACTTTTTTATTATAGACTCTTAACGGCAAGTGTTCTTCTAAAGAAATTACTCTATTCAAAAACGCTATTGCTTTGTCAACTCTCTTCCCTTTAACTGTTCTAATTATTTCTAATACGTATTTTAACGAAACTGGTTTGTTCTTTAGCACAGCAACAGCTGACTTTTTTGTGGCAATTGCTTTGTTTTGAATTTTCTTTTTTACCATATTCACTTCCTCGCCGCTATTGCAGTTGAGCTTCTCGTCGCTCCTATTCCTGCTTTTCCATGCACTAACTTCTTTCTAGTCAAAGCAAATTCACCAAGGAAATGGCCTAACATTTCAGGTTTAATTTCAATATTACTGAACTCTTTTCCATTGTATATTGCAAAAGTGCATCCGAGCATTTGTGGTATTATTATTAAATCTCTCCAATGTGTCCTTATCGGCTTTGGTTGTTTGTTGCTTTTTTTTGCTTCTTGATATTTTTTTATTTTTTTTAGCAAGTGCTCATATTGTTTTTTTTGTCTTGTTATAGTCCTTTTTGCTCTCGAATTAGCATACTTTGCAAACTCGTCTAAAGTCATTTTACTCAATTCTTCCAGTGTTTTTCCTCTATACCTAAACTCTTTTCTTGCCATTAACTCACCTTAATTCTTTTTTCTCCTTCCTGTTCTACTTGACGCTATATCACCAACTTTTCTACCAGGCGGAGCCCACCTTGAAGTTGACTTTGATTTTCCAGGGTGATGATTGCCACCTCCAAAAGGATGGTCTTTAGCATTCTTAGCAATTGCTCTAACTATTGGATACTTTTTGTGCTTTGCATGCTTTGCATGATAATTTTTCCCTGCCTTAACTAAAGGCTTGTCTTTTCTTCCGCCTGCACCAGCAAGACCTATGGTTGCTCTAACGTTAGGCTCAAATTCTTTGATTTTTCCAGAAGGCATTTTAACAAAAACTCTTCCAGTTTTTTCGTCTTTCGAAAGTATCAAGGCATAACCACCTGACGACCTTACTAAGCTGCCACCATCTCCAGGGTGCTTTTCTATATTAAAAACAGGACATCCTTCAGGACAACTTCCCAAGGTTTTTACATTACCAATCTCGACCTTTGCGTTTGCTCCATGCTCTATCTTTTGGCCAACCATCAAACCTTCAGCAGCTACAATAAATTCTTCTGTCCCATTGTCAAGCAATATCTTCGCCAAAACAGAAGTTCTCGCAGGGTCATTCAACAAATCAACTACTTCACCTTGCAAGACTTCTTTTGACATAGGGTCAAAGTTAGCATATCTTGATACTGCTACGCCATTTTTAGTAGCTAACCAGATTGGACCTCCTTTACCTCTTGCTTGTGTTTTAAGTCTCTTCGGCATTACACAACACCCAGTTTTGTAGCAATGTCTCCTGCCTTAAATTTTTTGTCAAGCGTAACAATAGCTTTTTTCCTTGCTTTCATGTCATTCACAATATTAACCTTGTTTACTTTCACATTGTAAACCCTTTCAACTGCCTCCTTAACAGATTTTTTATCAGCATTACTATGCACTATGAAAGTTAATTTGTTTTCAGACTCTATAAAACCAACTGCCTTTTCAGTAATCAAAGGATACTTTATTATTTCAAGGCCCTTCATAGAAGCCTCTATCTCTTCCTTGCTTTGAACTTGCTTTTTTTCCACATTAACCTCTAACTTTTCGGCTTTTTCATTATTTTCAACCTTATTTTTTGTTGACTTTTTCTTTTCCGTTGGCTTTTTTTCTTTTTCTACCATAAAAACCCCTATCACTTGTTTTCAAGAGCCTTTATTGCCCCTTCAGTCCAAACAACAAGCCTACCTGGCAAAGCACCAGGAGCAAGCAAAGAAACATTTAATTGCGAAACCCTAACAACATCAACACCTTCAAGATTCCTAACAGCCTTTATCAAAGGAACATCCTTCTCAACAACCACTAACAAGCTTTTTCTTTCTTTATATTTTCTTCCCCTTTTCTTTCCTTTTCCTGCTCTAATAGACTTTTTTCTCTTTACCCTCTCAATGTCTTTTTCAATGCCTATTGCTTCAAAAGCCTTTAAAACTTCTTTTGTTTTAGACAAGTTTTCAAGTTTAGACTCAAACACTATAGGCAAACTTAAGTTATCAGGCAAAAAGTGACCTCTTGCCTTGACAAGCTTCGGATCAACAGTAGCCGCTATTGAAGACATTATAGCCATTCTCTTTTCCTTCTTATTAATTTTCTCAGCCCAAATTTTTTCTTTCTTAGGCGGATGAGCCTTAGGACCTTTAACAACAGCAGGTATCCCTGCAACCTTTCCAGAAGCCAAGCCTCGCCTATTCTTTAACTTAGGCTTTCGTGCTCTTTCAATATTTATTGACCTATACATTGCAGGCTTGTGCCTTGCACCAACATAAGCAGCAGTATTGTATCGCCCAGCATAAACATAAGGATACTTAGTCTGGACTTGAGAAGTAAGCAAAGACTGCACAGCCCTTCGTATCAAAACATTATCAACCTCACACTCAAAAAACTTCGGCAAGTCTATTTCCGAAACAACTTTACCATCCAAAGACAAAACATTAGCTCTCATGCTTTAGCACCTGCCTTTAATTGTCCAGGCAACTTTACATCAACAAACTTACTAATGTTAGGATCATGAACCCTAATAGCATGTCTCAACGCAATAGGTCTTTTTAAAGAACCAGGAATAGAACCAGCAAGAACAACAAAATCCGACTTTATTTTACCATAATTCACAAAACCAGAAACAGGATTAACCAAATCAACTTTAGAATCAATAGCAAGCACCCTCTTATTGTATTCAGTTCTAGTATGATAACCCATTTGACCAGCTCTAGGCACAGTCCACATCACAACAGGCGGATGCCAAGGACCAATACTTCCAACAATTCTCCTTGTTTTTGACTTAGGCCTATGAACCTTAACCCCAAACCTCTTTACAACCCCTTGAAAACCCTTACCTTTATTAACAGCCCTAACATCAACAAGCTCAGAAACCCCAAAAACATCAGAAACCCTTATTTCCTTTCCAAACCTTTCTTTAGCAAAACCAAATTGTTGCTCAACACTACCCGAAACATTCATTTCAAAAACATCAGACTTTTTCTTACCAATACCAGTCAAATTAGGCTGAGTTTGACACAACAAAACAACTTTAAAAGCTTCACCTAAAAACTTCTCCAAATCAGAAACACTCAAATAAACTTTGTCCTTTTTAGCCTTCTTGCCCTTTTGCTTAAAAGCCTTGATTTTCTTCCTCAAAAACTTGTCAGGCTTTTCAATCCATGCCTCACCAAGAACTTTCAAACCATACTCGCCTTTACCATAAACCCTAACACCAACGACCTTTACAGGCGGACACTCAATAACAGTAGAAGGAACCATAGTCTCTAAACCAAAACGATGGCTTTTTTCCCTAGCATTTTTAGCAAAAACACTAATCATAGCAGACTTATAACCAACAAAATTCAAAGGCAAAACTTTTCCCTCTATATTAGGAAAAGTACTAAAATTCGGCAGATGCTTAGCTGCCCTAACTCTCGGATAATAACCCAAACTACCAGAACGTGGCTTACCAGCACCCATCCTTACAACCAACTTTTTGTATACAAAGTGTACAAGCCTTGCTCACAAAAGGCAAATGCCAAAAAACCCAAAAAATAGGCGTTTTGTGCATTTATATCCAAAGAAGATTACTTTGGATACAGTGTACACCAAACCTTTTTCTTTTCTAAAGAAAAGAAAAAGCTTGACCAAAAAGAAAACACTTAACTTTCAAACTTATAACCTTAATTTTAGGAGTATTTAAAAATATAACTGAAATAACCCTTTTCTTTCCTTTCACCAAGGAAAGAAAAGCGTTAACGGAAAAGAAAGGTGGTTGTTCTTTATTTTCACCAAGGAAAGAAAAGCGTTAACGGAAAAGAAAGGTGGTTGTTCTTTATTTTCACCAAGGAAAGAAAATGGTTAATGGAAAGAAAGGTGGTTGTTCTTTATTTTCACCAAGGAAAGAAAAGCGTTAACGGAAAAGAAAGGTGGCGGTTTTTTTTTCTTTTTGTCAAGGGGAGAAATGTGTTTAATGGAAAGAAAGGGGTT
>JAWANB010000019.1:0-16136 GCA_038895675.1 Candidatus Iainarchaeum sp. | reverse complement strand
TATTTTGAAAGAAATTATTGACATTAGAGAAAAACTTTCGGCTTACAAGTGGGGTAACGTGAGAGGCAAATTAAAAGAATTCGCAAAATTGCTTTCTATTCCTACTTTAGGCATTGAAGGAGACAAAATAAATGAATTATACATTAACAAAGATTTCAAAACAATAAAAGAATACCTTACAAAAGACCTTGAAATAACAGAACTACTTTACGAAAGAATAGTAAAACTAAAAATAGACAAAATAGAAAAATGGTGAAAAAAATATAAAATTAGTTTAATCTTCTTTCCCTTTTTTTCCTTTTTCTGGTTTGTTTATTTCTTTAACCATTTTTGCGGCTTTTCTTAAGCCTTTTTTTAGCAGTTCTTCATTTTTGGCACCTGCACAAATTAGTTTGCCGTTTTTGAAGAGCAATAAAGTTAGTTTTGGGTCGTGAATTCTTAGTATTGCGCCTGGAAATTGTTCAGGCTCGTACTCAACGTTGTCTGATTCCATTGCTGTTTTGAAAAGGTCTAAGTTCATTTTAAGGCTGCCGGTAGTAACTAAGTTTACTACTGTGTAAGGCGCGTTTTTTTGTACTTTGACGCTTTTTTGTATTTCGTGAATCATTTTTGAGGCTTTGTAAATTGCCAAAGGTATTTGCGATTCAGAGCTAGCGCCAGAACAAATTATTTTTCCGTTCTTGAAAATAAGCATTGAAACTTTAGGTTCTTTTAGTTTTAGTATTGCGCCTGGAAATTGTTCAGGCTCGTACTCAACGTTTGGAACAGAAACAGCTAAGTTGTAAAGGTCTATGTTGGCGTTCAAACTTGAAGAAGCAACTATGTTAACTATTGTGTACTGCATTAATCCTCGCTCCTGCCTTTTTAAAAGGCTGTAAATTAACCGCTAACAAATCTTTATAAAGGTATTTAAAAACGCTTTAAAAAACTAATTAGGAAAATTAGGAGTAATTGCCATTAACTAAATCAAGAAAACAAAAAAGTAGAAAAGTGACTAGCAGCGTCTAAGATGCTCCGTTCAAAAGAACAGGGCAAACTTAATCGCTGGCAGGCTTAACTTCCGGGTTCGGAATGAGACCGGGTGTGACCCTGCCGCTATGGCCGCTAATCAAATTAATTTCTTTCAATAAATGTTTATAATATTTTCTATGAATAGCGTGGACTATTTTTTACAGGTATTGAACCCTAATAAAGAGTAGGCGGGACAATAGTTTATTAAGCCTGTAATGAGTGGAATCAGGCCAAGCACGCCTAACCAATTTTGGAAATATATTCCTAAGGCAATAATTAGTAAGCCAAGAATTATTCTAATAGACTTATCAAGGTCGCCAACGTTTTTTTGCATTTTATCACCTTTTAATTTTAATATTCTAACAGAAAGTTGAAAAATTTTTCTTAAGCTATTGTCCCATTAATTTTTAATCTTGCTGAAAAGTATTGATTTTATGAAACTTTGTTTGGCTTGCTCTGCTGGTGGCCACTTGGCTGAAATAATGGCTTTGAAGGACTTTTATTCAAATAAGGATCACTTTTTTTTGACTTTTGAAAGACAAGACACTAAAAGTCTTGCAGAAAAAGAGAAAGTAGTTTTTGTTACTTATCCTCAAAACTTTTTTTCTTATTTGGCAAGCTTTATTGATTGTGTAAAAGTAATTTTGAAAGAAAAACCACAAGCAATAATTTCTACTGGTTCTCACGTTGGCATTTTTGCTTGTTTGATAGGAAAATTTTTAGGAAAAAAGGTTGTTTTCATAGAAAGTTTTTGCAGGACAAAAGAACCTTCTAAGAGTGGGAAAATAGCTTATCTTTTTGCAGATTTGTTCATTTATCAATGGAAAGATTTACAAAAATTCTACCCTAAAGGAGTTTATGGTGGAAGTATTTTTTGAGTTGATTTAATGAATAAAACCAAGGTTTTTGTTGCTGTTGGAACTCATCCTCAACAATTTGATAGGCTAATAAAACAAATTGACGAAATTGCGTTGAAAAGGAAAGACTTTGAATTTTTTGGGCAAGTGGGAAATTGCAATTACAAACCAAAAAATTTTAAGAACAAAAATTTTTTGAGTATTGAAGAGTTTGACGAAAAAATAGTTTGGGCTGACTTGATTATAATGCATGCTGGAGCTGGGACTTTCAGTAAATGCAATAGGCTTGGAAAGAAAATAATTGTAGTGCCAAGGGTAAAAGAGTTTAATGAACACACTGATGATCATCAAAAAGAACTCGCTCAAACTATTAAAGAATTAGGTTTTGGAATAGTGTGCAATAATGTTTCTGAACTTGAAGACTTTTTGGACAAAGCAAAAAGTTTTAAGCAGAAAAAGCTTGAGAAAGGAAATATTATAGAAATACTGAACAATTTTTTTAGTGATAAAGTATGATGAAAAATCTTAATGCGAGTGTTGTAATAGCGACTTACAATAATAGGATTACTCTTGAAAAAGTCTTGAATGCAATGATTTCTCAAAAATTTAGTGGCAAATATGAAGTGATAGTAGTTAATGATGGAAGCACTGATGGCACTAAAGATTTTCTTGAGTCATTCAAGAAAAAAGCTAATAACATTAAGGTTATTAATCAACAAAATCTTGGAGTTTGTAAAGCAAGAAACAATGGAATAAAATTGGCTAAATATGAAATAATAGTTAACATGGATCATGATTGTGTTCCAAAAAAAAATTGGCTTCAAAAACTCGTGAATGGTTTTGACTCTGAAAAAGTCGGAGTTGTCAGTTCTTATGGTTATTATGGTGGAACTTCGACTGCTTTTAGAAAAGAATTGCTAAAGAAAGTTGGGGGTTATGATGAAGATTATAAGTATTACAGAGAAGATACTGACTTGTCATTCAAAATAATGGATTTAGGTTATGAGTTCAAACTTGTTGATGCTGAATATGAACATGATCATAAGGAAGAAAATCCAAAAAGTCTGCAAGATACTTTTAAGTATGTTTTAAAGAGGTTAAAGTACCATCAAAATGATGTTTTGCTCTATAAAAAGCATCCTACTGAAGTTTGCAAGAAATTTCTTCATATAAAATTTGGTTTTTTGGTTGATCCAATACAAGATTTTAAAGTAGCTACTGGATTATGGGAAAAAAATGGAAAATTTAGTTTGAGTAGCCCTAGGGGTATAACTTTTTTGGAAAACAAGAGTCTTTTGCATGCTTTTTTAATCATGTTTTTAGGAATAAACTATGTTTTTGCGGTAAAATTTAGTAGGCTTTTAGGAAGCATTAGACATGGGAAACTTTTGTTATAATTTATCAAAATAGTGACTTTATAGTAAACAATTTTTTAGTCTATTTTTGTAGGTCTTTTTTAAACCATTTTTTATTTTTTGACATTTTTTAGACTTTTTATTTTTTTGAGGCAACTATGTTGTTTGCTCTCAATAGTTCGTCAAAAGAACCGGCGTCAAGCCATTCTTTAGTTAGTTTGCTTGCAACTAAAGAGTTTTGTTTGATGTAATGATTATGCACGTCAACTATTTCTAATTCTCCTCTTTGGCTTGGCTTTAGTGTTCTTATAACATCGAAAACGTCTTTAGTGTACATGTAAACTCCTATTACTACAAAATTGGTTGGTGGTTCTTTTGGCTTTTCTATTACTTCAATTACTTTGTTGCCTTTCATTATTGCAACACCTGCTTTTCTTGCTTCTTCTTTTGTTGTTTCGTAAATTAAAACTCTAGACTTTTCTTTTCCTCTTTCAAATTCTTTGACAAAGCCTGTAATATCTTCAAACAAAATATTATCACCATTTATTGAAACGAATTTGTCATTACCTACAAAATCTTCCGCTAAGGATATGGCTTGAGGTATTCCACCGGCTTCGTCTTGAACCTTGAAAGTAAACTTTACTCCAAAGTTTCTGCCGGAACCTAACAGAGAAAATACATCACCTGCATGTGCTGTGCCTGTTATTACCATTATGTCAGTAATACCTGCTTTTTTTAGAGTTTCGATTGGATAGTATACCATTGGTTTGTCATAAATTGGTAATAAATGCTTGTTAGTTACTATGGTTAATGGCCTTAACCTTGAGCCTGTTCCACCTGCTAAAATAACTCCTTTCATTTTTTTACCTCTTGAGTTTTTTCCACCATGCTTCATTCTTTTTGTACCATTCTATTGTTTCTTTTAAACCTTCTTCAAAAGTCTTTTTTGGCTCCCAACCCAAATTCTTTACTTTAGTGCTATCAAGACTATACCTTTTATCGTGTCCTTTTCTGTCTTCTACAAATTGAATCCATGACTCGTTTTTGCCTAACAAAGACAATATTTTTTTTGTTAACTCTATGTTTTGGATTTCGTTGTTGCCGCCTATGTTATATATTTCTCCTTTTTTACCTTTTTCTCCAACCAAAAGTATTGCATTACAATTATCTTCAACGTAAAGCCAATCTCTTATATTTTTTCCATTTCCGTACAAAGGAACTTTCTTACCTTCCAAAAGGTTAGTTATGAATAAAGGAATTATTTTTTCTGGGTATTGGTAAGGGCCATAATTGTTAGAGCTTCTTGTAATAATTACGTCAAAACCATAAGTGTGAAAATAACTTAGTGCTATTAAATCTCCAGAAGCTTTTGTTGCAGAATAAGGATTTCTTGGTTCTAGCCTATCAATTTCTTTTGAAGAACCTTTTTCGACGCTACCGTAAACTTCATCGGTGCTTATTTGAACAAATCTTTTTACGCCTGCTTTCATTGAACATTCAACCATGTTTTTGACGCCAAAGACATTAGTGTGAATAAAATCAGAAGAGTCTTTTATTGACCTGTCAACATGACTTTCTGCAGCAAAATTAAATACCAAATCAACATTCTCCAATGCAATCTCAGCTATTTTTTTGTCAGCAATATCGCCTTTTATGAACTTGTAATTAGGATTTTTCTCAAATTCTTTTAGATTTTCAGGATTACCTGCGTAAGTTATCAGATCAAGGTTTATTACTTCGTACTTTTTTGATTTCAACAAAACTCTAATAAAATTAGAGCCGATAAAACCAAGACCGCCTGTAACTAAAACTCTTTTCATTAGAAAAATATCTCTAAGCAAATTAAATAAGGCTTTTGGTTCAGCGCTAAGGCAAAGCAATAATCACGAATTTTGTTGTGAATTACTTTCTTTTGAGTAGAGTTGCCATTTTTCAAAGTAGTCTTTTTCAGAGCCTACCTTGTCAATCTCGTATTTTTTCCCTTCAATTATTGACCTTGCTGCTAAAATACCCATTTCCAAAGAATGGTCTTGGTTAGTATACTTAAACCTGCCAGGCCTGCCTATACAAATCAAGTTATCAAAGCTATCAAAGTAGTCTAAAACAACACTCAAATTTTTCTTGTAGTCTAAATCATAGACTGGATAAACAAATTCTTCTCTAAGCAAATAAGAATCTAATATTTCTGAATTTTTAACCAAGCCTAATTTTTCAAGCCAATGAGAAGCTATTGAAAGCAATTCTTCTTTTTCCATTTTCCAAAAAGAATCGTTTTTCCAACAAAAAAATTCTATGAACAAAGAAGTCTTGTTTTCAGGAGCCATTTTTTTTGAAAAGTTTTTCATTTCGGAGATTCTGCCTAAAGGAATTTCTTTGTTTGGGAAATATATCCATTGATCTTTTGCGACAGAAGGTTTATTTATAGTAATAAACAAGTAAACTTGGCTTCTGAATTTTAGTTTTGAAGAAGCAACAAAAACTTTTTCGCTTGGCTTTGGATAAACTATTTTGCATAACTCTGTTATCGGGATTGAAGAAATTACCCAAGAAGGATTAATTATTTCAGAACCATTACTTAAAACAATTTTTTCAACTTTTTTTTCTTTGACAAAAATCTTTTCAGGAACCACATTAAAAATAAATTTGTTTTTTGTCTCTACTTTTTCTCTTATTGCCTCATAAATCATTCCTGTTCCTAATTCAGGATAAAAAAATTGGTCAACAAGCGTCTTTGGTTTGTTGCCTTTAAAAAAAGCGTTTTTTAGCAAGGCTTTTATTGAAAGACCTTTTATTCTTTGCTCTCCCCACTCCCAAGAAAGTTCAGAACACTTTAAACCCCAAACTTTTTCAGTGTAATTTAAAATATTAAATTCAGCCAAAGTTTTGCCAAACTTTGATACTATGTAATCTTCAAAATTTTTTGGGTCTCTTTTAGGCTTTAGTTTTTCTTTGACATAGTCGAACATTATTTTAGTCGCTTTTAAAGGACTTATTTTAGATATTACGTCTAAAGGCTCTATAGGATACTTGTAAAACTTTCCGTCTATGTAAAACCGAGTGAACCTATTTACTTTAATCCATTTTTCACCCAACAACGATTCTATCATTTCATAAAGATACTTGTTTTTGCTGAAAAACCTATGAGGCCCATTATCTGTCTTAAATTTGCCAAAAGAATAAGTTTTGCTCAAACCACCAACACAATTTTCTTTTTCAATAACAACAAAATTTTTGTTTGCTTTATACAATTCTAATGCACAAGCCATTCCAGCTGGCCCTGCGCCTATTATAGCTATTTTGCCTTGCCCCATTTGATCACTTTTTCAATGCATTAACATACCAATTTACACTCAACTTTAAGCCTTCTTCAAAAGTGGTTTTAGGAGAATACCCAATACTTTTAGCTTTGCTAATGTCAGCAACAAACTTTATAACTTCACCTTTCCTATTATTCGAAAACTTTATTTTGCTTTTAGAGTTAGTCAACTTTTTTATGAATTCAGCAACTTCCAAAATAGTGTGAGCTTCACCACTAGCTATATTATAACTCTGATTTTTTACGTTATCAAAATTTTTTATTAAAACAATCAGACCTGAAATAGTGTCATCAATATAAGTAAAGTCTAATTTTTTGTCCTTCCCAAAAACCAAAAGATCTTTGCCTTCCAAAGAATTTCTTATAAATAAAGGTATTACCCTATCACTCTCATCATACATTCCATAAACGTTAGAAAAACGAGTTATTATAAAATCAAGCCCATAACATTTATGGTAAGATCTAACAAAAGCTTCTCCTGAAATTTTTGAGGCGGTGTAAGGGCTTTCACAGTCATCTATTTTGACATCAATTTCTTTTCGTTTTTCTGTTTCAGCATTTCCATAAATTTCCCTGCTTGAAGCAAAAAGTATTTTTTTCACGCCTTTTTTCCTGCAAAATTCCAAAACATTATAAGTAGTAATAACATTATCAAGAGATAACGATGGATCAACAACCAAGTTATATACACGAGCGTTTGCTGCTAAATGCACAACCAAATCAAAAGAAGGCAAAACATCAAAAAAATCTTTTTTTCTCAAATCAAATAGAAAAGTTCTTGAGTTAACTTCTTTATTCCACTTATTAGGGGCAATATCAACACAACTAATTTCAAAACCTTCTTGAATAAGCTTTTCACAAAGCCTTGTTCCTATGGTTCCGCTACTACCAGTAACCAAAATTTTTTTTAGCAAAAAAAACACCTAAATAAATCTTATTTTTATTAGTTCTTAATAAACAACAGTTTATTAAATTTTGGTAGAAAAAATGCTAAAAATGAAAAGCAATTTAGACTATTCAAAAATTCTAAAAACAACAATTATAATACTAACATTTTTAGTTTTAGTTTTATCAATTGTAAGAATAATGGACCATGATGAAATAGAACACATTCATTCAGCATGGTACATAAAAGAAGGCAAAATACCTTACAAAGATTTTTTTCAATCACATAACCCGTTATTTTGGTATTTGATGGCTCCTTTTGTGGCTATTTATGAATCGCCCAACATTATTTTCTTTTTCAGATTTTTGATGTTTCTTTCTATATTAGCAATAGCATATTTTACTAAAAAGATAGTTGAAGAAATAACAGATTCAAAAGAAGTTTCTTACATTACAATAATTTTACTTTTAACTAACCTTGCTTTTTTACACAAGGCAATAGAAATAAGACCAGACGTTCCACAAACTCTAACTAGCATAATTTCAATTTGGTTGATGATAAAATATTTTAAGACAAAAAATGATAAGTTACTTATTCTTTCAGGAATTGTATTAGCAATATCTTTCTTATTTTTGCAAAAAGCAATAGCACTATTTTTAGCTATAATACTCTTTTTGATTTACTTAAAAATTGTTAATAAAGAATTAAAATTGAAACAAACACTAATTTTTTCAGTTTCTTTTTTACTGCCAATAATATTTTTCTTAGGGTATATGATTTTTGTTGGTGCCTTAAACGATTATATCATTGGTTCATGGCTCGTTAACTTGTTTTTTGCTTTAAGCTTTTCACCTTTAAACAACATTGGATTTTTTGCAAAGAATTTTTTTGTTTGGGCTCTAATGATTTTAGGTTTAATTGAAATAATAAATGGTAAAGAAAAAAACTTTTATTTAAAATTCTTGTATTTTGTTTTATTCATTCTTCTTTTAACTACTTTTTTCACTAAAACTCCTTTCCTACAATATTTTATGACAGCAATGGTAATAATTTCTATAATAGGTGCTTACTTTTTGGCAAAATTATACAATTCTTTTAAAGTAAAAGAAATTTATAAGATAATTGTTTTGTTTTTGATTATTAGTTATCCTTTGGGTAATATTGTTTGGTCTTTACAAAAAACAAATTTTGCAGAAATAGAAAGGTTTGAATTCATAAAAGAAAACACGACAAAAGAAGATTATTTTTTTGGAAACGGAAATAAAATGAACTTATTTAGTCAAGATGTTCATTACATTTGGTTTGGTGCAAATTCAAATTCTAATTTAGGAACTTATAATAAAATTACAAATGGCAAATTTTCAGATTACAATTCTTGTAAACTAATTGAAGAAAAAAAACCAAAGTTCGTATATTGGATAAAAACTAAGGAAAATAATTGTGATATTAGAGGATTAGGCTTTGAAGAAACTAAATATGAAAATTTGTACATGAGAAAAGATTAGGAAAGCAAATTAATTAACGTACCAAAAAGGCTTTTTAAGTGGCGTAATATTATTTAATTTAAATGGAGTGTTGAGGTTAGAAAATGAGAATATTAATGCTTAACCCACCTTTTTTGTATAGGTTTTCAAGAACGAGTAGAAGTCCCGCAATATCTAAAGGTGGTTGCGTTTATTACCCTATTTGGTTAGCTTATGCTACTGGCGTGCTTGAAAAGGCCGGGCATGAAGTCAAGTTACTTGATTGTCCTGCTTCTGGAATGAAAATGGAAGAAGTCGAGAAAATAGTTTCTGAATGGAAGCCTAAGCTAATAGTCGTTGACTCTGTGACTGCTTCTTTTAACAATGATGTTAAAGTAGTTGAAAGATTGAAAGAAATAAGCCCTGATTCTTTTACTTTAATGGTTGGTACTCATGTTGGAGCTTTGCCTGAATTGTCATTAAAGGCAAGTGATAAGATAGATGCTGTCGCTCGAGGAGAGTATGATTTTATAGTAAGAGATTTGGCTGAGGCTCTTGAAAAAAATTTAGGATTGGAAAATGTGCTTGGTATAACTTATAGAGACGAAGAAGGAAATATACAATTTAATCCTAACATGCCTCCTTTAGAGCAAAACGATTTAGACCAAATTCCTTTTGTTAGTGATGTTTATAATAGGCATTTGAAAATAAGAGATTACTTTTATCCTTCAGTACTTTATCCTGAAGTAACAATAATAACAGGTAGAGGTTGTAAATTTAGATGCACTTTTTGTAAGTGGCCTCAAACTTTGACAGGGCATACTTATAGAGCAAGAAGCGTAAAGAATGTTGTTGATGAATTAGAGTGGATAAACAAAAACTTGCCTTATGTTAAAGACGTAATGATAGAAGATGACACTCTGACTCAGGACAAGCAAAGAACAATAGAGTTATGTAAAGAAATTTGCGAAAGAAATCTTAAAGTCACCTGGACTTGTAATTCAAGGGCAGATGTTGATTTAGAGACATTGCAATGGATGAAAAAAGCAGGTTGCAGACTTGCGTGTGTTGGTTTTGAAAGCGCTGACCAACAAATACTTAACAACATAAAAAAAGGAACAAGAATAGAAAAAATAGAGCAATTCATGAAAGATACAAAAAAAGCAGGCATTTTAGTGCACGGCTGTTTTATGCTTGGAAACAAAGGCGAAACTAAAGAAACAATAAGGAAGACTGTTGAGTGGGCGAAAAAATTAGCGCCTGACACTGCACAATTCTTTCCTCTAATGGTTTACCCTGGTACTGAGGCTTTCAAGTGGGCTTCTGAGAATAATTTTCTCTCAACAACAAATTGGTCCGAATGGCTTACGCCAGAAGGAACCCACAATACTATAATAAACACTGACAAGCTTTCTGCTAAAGAGCTCGTTGAAGCCTGTGATTGGGCAAGAAAAGAATTTTACATGAGGCCCGAGTACATACTAAGTAGGATAAAATTGATTATAACACAGCCAAGAGAAGCTCCACGGCTTTTGATGGGTGCAAAAACTTTTGCAAAATACCTCTTTGACATAGACTTTTGGAAAAAATCAGCTGCAGAAAAGCAAGTCTCGTAGCTTGACACCAAAAAAAGACTTTTATTTAAATTGTTTTTAAAATAAGTCGATGCTATGGACAGAATAGAATATGCTCTCAAAAACCTTAATGGAAAAATATTAGATGTAGGTTTTTCCGTTGGAGAATTACATACAAAATTAGTAAATGCTTTTGGCAAAAATGTTTATGGCATAGACATTGAAGTAAAAAAGAACTCAAAAAATTACAAAAAAGCAAGTGCAGAAAAAAAAATACCTTTTAAAAGTAATTATTTTGACTCGATATTTGCAGGAGAATTAATAGAGCATCTTCATAAACCAAAAAATTTTGTAAAGGAAGCAAATAGGGTTCTCAAAAAAAATGGAGTGATAATAATAACCACTCCAAATAGAGACAGCCTAATAAACAGAATTTTCCATAACTATCACGCACCATTGCATTTTAGTTTGTTCAATTTTCAAGAACTAAAATCTTTACTTGAAGAAAATGGCTTCAAAGTCGTTGATTATTATTGCCAACCTTACACTGAAGAAAATTCTTATGGAAGTAAAAACAAGTGGAGTTTTGCGTTTAGAAAAATACTTCATTATTTTTTGCCTAAATCTTTGCAAGAAGAAATGATAGTAAAATCAATTAAAGTAAAGTGATAAAATGGATGCTAGCATAATAGTTCCGACTTTCAATAGCGAAAAAACTATCAAGGAATGTATTAAAGCATTAAAAAATCAGGATTACGATGGAAAGTATGAAATAATAGTTGTGGATGATGGTTCTACAGACAGAACAACAGACATAGTTGAAAAAGAAAAAGTTATTTTATTTAAGCAAAAAAATTCAGGTCCTGCAAAGGCAAGAAACAATGGAGCAAAAATAGCTAAAGGAAAAGTTTTGTTGTTTATTGACTCTGATTGTATAGCTGACAAAAATTGGTTGAAAGAGATGTTAGAACCTTTTAAAGATAAAGAAGTCGTTGGTGTTCAAGGAGCTTATAAGACAAAACAAGAAAGTTTAGTTGCTAAATTCGTGCAATATGAAATAGAAGAAAGATACGAAAAAATGCTTAACTCAAAAAAAATTGACTGGATTGGAAGTTATTCTGCAGCTTATAAAAAAAATATTTTCTTTGCAGTTAAAGGTTTTGATGAGTCTTTTCCTCAAGCTTCTGGTGAAGATCCTGAATTGAGTTTTAAAGTCTCAAAAACAAAAGGAAAATTGGTGTTTAATCCAAAAGCGATTGTTTATCATTCTCACCCTGAAACTATTTCAAAATATTTTTGGGTGAAGTTTTATAGGGCTTTTTACAGGATTAACCTTTACTCTAAGCATCCTGATAAAATAATTAATGATTCTTATACTTTGAACTCTATAAAAGTGCAAGTGCTGGCAGCTTATTTTGGCACTTTAATGTGGTTTTTAGTTCCTTTATTTTATTTTCTTGAAATGCAAAGCATGGCAGAAATAATGTTTGCAATAAACTTTGTGCTCTTAATAATAGCTACTCTAACAGTATTCAAGTCTTGTTGGCTAATGGCAAAAAAAGACATTAAAATGTCAGTATTTGCTTTTCTAATGATCCAAGTAAGAACTTTGGCTTTTATGCTTGGATTACCAGCTGGCTTTTTTAATAAAATGATTAAAATTAGGGCCTAAATTCTTCCCTTGCTTTTCCAAGACTTTCAAAGCTACCTATGTCAAACCAATTTTCCTTAAATACCCACGCGTAAACCTTCTTGTGCTTTGACAACCATCTTATAAAATCTCCCGAATTATCTTTATGATTCTCGGAATTAGCATAATACTTTATCTCTTTTAAATCTTGTTTCGTGAAAATATAGCACGCAGTAGAAGCTATTGTTGTTTTTGGTTCTAATGGTTTTTCCTCAAACCCTACTATTTGATTATCTTTTGATAATTCTACCACGCCAAACTTTCCTTTAACTTGCTCTTTTGAATTCATATCTTTGCATGCTACCACACTTGAGCCTTTAGAATAGTAATAGTTCACAAACTCGGAAACACTATACTCAAACAAATTGTCGCCAGCTATTACTAAAAGATCGTCTTCAATTTTTTCTTCATCTATAGCAAAAACGATGTCACCTACAGCACCTTTCCTATCTTCGTTTGACGTTGTCATGTCGTCAATTACTTTTATTTTTAACCTAGTTTTTGTTTTTTTAACCCAATCTTCAAAATTCTGAAAAAACTTTTCGTTTGTAACAACATAAACTTTGTCTATCAAAGAAACTTCTTCTATTTTTGACAGGATATGGTCAATTATTGGTTTGCCTTTCACTTCTAAAAGGGGCTTAGGCGTGTTCTTTGTTAGAGGCCAAAGCCTCGTAGCATAACCTGCTGCCAAAATCAAAGCTTGCATAACTTACCTGCCAATACCAATATAAGAAAAACCTAAAGAAACTAAAGCTTCTTTATTAAGAGAATTCCTCGCATCTATAATTATTTTCGACTTCATTAAAGAGCCTATCTTACTATAATCTAACTCTAAAAATTCTTGCCATTCAGTGATAAGAATCAAAGCACCACAACCTTGAACTGCTTTATAAGGGTCATCTTCAAAACTCAAAAAGCTCGAAAAGTCTTGGACTTTAACATCTTTCCAAAAATCTTTTTTAAACAACAACTGCTTTGCTTTCTCTTTGGCTATAGGATCAACAGCAACGACTTTTGCCCCTTCTTTGACTAGGTCTTTTATTACAACCAAAGAACTAGCTTCTCGCATATCATCAGTATTAGGCTTGAAAGAAAGACCAAACAAAACCACTTTAATGTTTTTCAAATTGCCTAAAATAGAACGAAGTTTTTTTACAGGCAAGTGTTTTTGCAATTCATTAACTTTTTGAGTTTCTCGCAATATTCCAAAATCATAACCGAACTTTTTCGCTGTGAATTGCAATTCTTTTACGTCTTTAGGAAAACAAGACCCACCATAGCCTGCACCTGCGTTCAAAAAATAAGGACCTATTCTTTTGTCTAAACCAATTCCCTTTGCTACATCTTTAATGTCAGCACCTACTTTCTCACAAATGGCTGCTATCTCATTTATGAAAGAAATTTTTGTTGCCAAAAAAGAATTGGAAGCATACTTTATCATTTCTGCACTTTCAGGAGTTGTAATCAAGATTTCGCAATTAAGAGGCTTATACAAAGAAGCTACTTTTTCAGCGGCACTTTTATCATCCGCACCTATTACGACTCTATCAGGTTCTAAAAAATCTTTTAAGGCAGAACCTTCTCTCAAAAATTCAGGATTGGAAACAACAGCAAAATCATGTTTAGTAATTTTAGCAATTTCATTTTTTACTTCCCTTGAAGTGCCTACTGGAACAGTACTTTTATCAACAATTATCTTGTAATTATCCATTACTTTAGCTATTTGCCTTGAAGCTTCCATAACATAAGAAGTATCAGCACTCCCGTTAGGCATTTCTGGAGTACCGACAGCAATAAAAATAATTTCAGAATTTTTTACAGCAAAAGAATAATCAGTGGTAAAAGAAAGTCTTTTTGCATTAACGTTTTTCTCAACAATTTCTTTGAGACCAGGCTCATAAATAGGTATTATGCAACTTTTAAGCATAGAAATTTTTTTTTCGTCAATATCAACACAAATAACATTATTACCAAGGTCTGCAAAACAAGCACCAGCAACTAAACCAACATAACCAGAACCTATTACACTAATTCTCATAAAAAAACCTAAAAAAAGAGAAATACAAACTTATAAAAAACAATGAAATTATAAATGAAATTGGTACAATTCAAAAAATTAAAGATAGTTTTACTTTTAAAACCTCAAGCTATTTGGAAGCCAAACAAAAACAAAAAACGTGACTTAAAAAAATAGGTTATGATTCTCTAAAAAGTATCTTTATAAGAATAAACTCTGTTAATTATTGGTAATGCAAAAAATATCACAAGCTTTTATATTGGCCGGTGGAAAAGGAGAAAGATTAAAGCCACTTACTTTAGAAACTCCAAAACCTTTAATAAAAATTTTAGGAAAGCCTATTCTACAATATAATATTGAACTACTAGCCAATCAAGGTATTAGCAAAATAATTCTTAGCACTGGCTATTTGCACGAAAAAATAGAAAATTTTTTTAAAAATGGTGAAGACTTTGGAGTTGAGATAACTTATTCAGTTGAAAACCAACCTCTTGGGACTGGCGGAGCTTTAAAAAATTGCAAGGAAAAATTGGATGAAAGGTTTGTTATGCTGAATGGAGACAACATAGCTAATTACGATTTTAAAAAAACAAATAAATTTCATGAAAAGTCTAACGCTGGCGCAACCTTGCAACTTGTTGAAGTGGAAGACATAACTGGTTTTGGAGTAGCAAAACTTAACAAAGGAAAAATAATAGAGTTTATGGAAAAACCAACAAAAGAAAATGCGCCAAGTAAACTAATAAATGCAGGAGCTTATATTATAGAAAAATGGGCTGTTGAATTAATACCAGATGGATTCAACTTGATAGAAAAAACAATGTTCCCTGAACTTGCAAAAAAAGGAAAACTTTGTGGAATAAAACATAAAGGTTATTGGTTTCCAACAGATACTTTTGAAAGGCTTTCTACTGCAGAAAAGGAATTGAAAAAAATACAAAACAAACATTTATAGGGAAAAGCATGAATATTACCTTAATGCAAAAAGAAAAACTTTCCATTATTTTTTTAACAATAATAGTGAGTTTGGGAAATATAGTTATTGCAGAACTACAAGCTCCAAATATTAAATCAGAAACACATGAGAGTAATGTTTTAAGCAATAACAATTATGCGGTAATAAATATTGAAGAAATTCAAGGAGCTTCTTATTATTTATATCAATTAACTTCAAGAGAAGAGCCAAAAGACTCTGAATGGATTAAAGTTACTAAAACAAAAGTTACTCTTTCAAATTTGACAGATGGAAAGCGAAATTTTTTTGTAAAAGCTTGTGATGAAGATTCTTGTAGTAATTACTCTAAATTTATATTAGTAATTGACATTACAGGACCAAAGCCGCTAACTAACATAAAGGCTTTTTCAACAAAAAAAGGCATAATGCTTACTTGGGATGAGGCTTCTGATGAGTCTGGCATAAGCAAATACTTTGTTTATAGAAATTTAAGAAGAAATTATTTGGACAGAGAATTTTTACCTAATGACTTAGGAGTAAAGAAATTTGAAACAACTTCAAATTATTTTTTTGACGAAGAAAATTTGCAAATAGGAATGGCTTATTATTATAGAATCCAAGCATTAGATAAAGCTGGAAATAGAGGAGCAATAAGTGGTATAATAATAGGCAGAAACGATTGGAAAGAATGTGAAAACTCTATTAGCATAAAAGTTAATGATAGTATAGGAACAAAAGGGTCTAAAGTAGAGATTGAAAGTCCTCAAGAAATAAGTTATGTGAAAGGTTCTATAAGTTATGACAATAAAAGCGAAGAAGTTTTTTTTGAGAAGACCGCTGGTAAAAAATTTAGTTTCACAATAAAGCCAAAAGAAAATTATTTTGGAAAAGCAACTTTGAAAATAGAGTATGCGGACTATAAAGAAAGAATTTGTGAGAAAGAAAAGCAACTAAAAATAGATAGCGTTGCTCCAACAATAGAGTCAATAAAACAAAAGTTTGAAGGAGA